>NZ_JANJPM010000012.1:0-69158 GCF_026222585.1 Staphylococcus sp. SUC_1.2
AATCAAGCAAATTTATTCTTATCTATAACAACTATTTTTGTAAATCAGCAAACGTACGACCTTTGATAGATGTTTTTCTTTTATCTTGTCTATCTCGACGATCTTGTTTTTTACCTTTTTTCTTGTTGAAATTACCTTTTGATCGTTTATTTTTGTTATCAAATTTATTATTTCGTTTACCACCACGTCTTGATTGATTACCTTTATTATTACGACTCTTTCTTGCAAGTGGCTTTTCGAAAGTTAATTGAACTTCAACTTCATCGTTTGCTTCGACAAGTTCTTGTAATAATGAAGCTACTAATTCAGTACTATCATATTCTTCTAATAATTCACTAGAAATACGTTTTAAACGATCTTCACTCTCACGTGACATCCAGTTTTTAACTTTGTCTTTAATATCTTCTTCACGTGCTTTAAGCACTTCTTTACGATGAGGTGGTCTTAAAGCTTTCATTCTTCTGTCATTTACTTCTTCAATTTGACGAATGTAATCCATTTCAATTGGGTTAACAAACGTAACAGCAATACCTTCTTTACCTGCACGACCTGTACGTCCAATTCTATGTGTATAACTTTCAGTATCTTGAGGTATATCAAAATTATATACGTGACTTACACCTGAAATATCAAGACCACGTGCTGCAACGTCTGTGGCAACTAATATATCAATTTGATCGTTTTTGAATTTTTTAAGTACTTCTAAACGTTTGGCTTGTGTAATGTCTCCATGTAATCCTTCTGCTTTGTAACCCTTAGTAAGCAATGCACTTGTTAACTCATCCACACGACGTTTAGTTCTACCAAATACAATAGCTAACTCAGGTTGATGTACATCTAAGAAATTAGTAAATGTATCAAATTTTTCTAACTCTTTAACAATTGTATAGTATTCGTCGATTTGAGGATCAGACATTTCATTGTTCATTGTTTTAACAATTTGTGGTGACTTCATAAATTGTTGTACTAATGTCTGAATAGCTTTAGGCATTGTCGCTGAAAATAACATTGTTTGTCGTTGTTCAGCAGGGATTTTATCCATAATAAATCTCATATCATCAATGAAGCCCATGTTCATCATTTCGTCCGCTTCATCTAAAATTAAAGTATGAATATCATTCGTTTTTAATGTACGACGATTTAAATGATCGATAACACGTCCTGGTGTTCCTACTACAATTTGAGGCCCACGTTTTAACGCTTTAATTTGTCTATCAATTGGCATACCACCAAAGACAGTAACAACTTGAATATTTTGTCCACGACTGAATTCGCGTAATTGTTCAGCAACTTGCATTGCTAATTCTCTTGTAGGTGCTAAAATTAAAGCTTGAACGCCTGATTTTCCAACAACTTTTTCTATTAAAGGGATACCAAAAGCTCCTGTTTTACCCGTACCTGTCTGAGCTTGTCCAAGGATATCTTTTCCTTCTAATGTATAAGGGATACTTTCTTTTTGGATCGGTGTTGGTTCTTTAAAACCCATTTCTTCTAGGGTTTTTACCGTTTTATCCGAAATCCCTAATTCTTTAAAATTTTGCAATATAATTCTCCTTTTAATTCTTTTATTTATCAATATACGTTTTTGTATATAAGGTCTTCTTATTACGTCAACTTCTATATAGTACCACCTAAAAATAGTTATAGCAATAAAGCAATTTTCATATCTACAGTAAATAACGTTTTTAAGTAGAGTATTGGTTCTATTAAAATAATAAAAAGAAGTTGCTTTGAAACCTTTCATTTCTAAGCAACTCTTAATTATTATGAATAATTAAATTAAAGCATTTACTACTTCTTCAAGTTTATTACCACGTGACCCTTTAATTAACACTTTGTCATCAGGTTGTAAAATAGACTTTAAGTAATGAGTCAGTTCATTTTTATCTGAAAAATAAGCTACATCTTCCACAAACTGGCCACCTGTACGACTTATAAACTTAGCATCATTACCGTAAGTAAGTAACGTATGAATACCTTTATTGTCCAAATAAGCACCTACATCTTCATGCATACGTTGACTATTTTCACCTAATTCTAAAGAATCAGCGAGTACAATGATTTTACGTCCATTCATATTACTTAATGTATCAATAGCAGCTTTCATACTTGTTGGACTTGCATTGTAAGCATCATTAATAACCGTAATTTGATTATCAGTAACATGTCGTTCCATACGCATACCTGTGAGTTGTACATTACTTATATTCTTTTGAATTGTGTCGTAATCTAAACCAAGTTCATGTCCAATTGCAATAGCGATAGTAGCATTTTTCATGTTGTGAATACCTAAAATTGGTAATTCATAATGTTCTTTGTTATTTATCGTAAATGCTATGCCATCATTTTTACTATTTTCCACTTTACATACTAATGTATTATCATGATTTAAACCAACACTAACAAGTTTAGCATCTTTCACATTTTCAACATGCGGTTTTAGAAGTGGTTCATCTCCATCATATATAAATGTGCCATCAGATTTAAGACCAATAGTAATTTCAGATTTGGCTTTAGCAATACCTTCTCTAGAACCTAAATCTTGCATGTGAGATTCACCAATATTTGTGATAACCGCAATATCAGGTTCCGCAATTTTAGATAACAATTCAATTTCATGGAATCCTGACATACCCATTTCCAAAATAGAAATTTCTGTGTCTTTGTCTAATTGAAGAATGGTTAAAGGTAAACCAATTTCATTGTTATAGTTACCTTGTGTTTTTTTGACTCTAAATTCGGTATGTAACACACTTTCAATCATATCTTTTGTTGTGGTTTTACCATTAGAGCCGGTCACTCCAATTACTTTTGGATTAACATGCTTTAAGTACGCTTTAGCTAATTGTTGTAAAGCAGTTAATGTATCATCTACCCATATAATAGGTCCTTGAATTGAATCGCTAATATCCTGTCCTTTTTCATAAAATGAAGCACCAGCACCATCTTTTAGTGCTTGTTCTACAAAACGATGACCGTCTACATTTTCACCTTTAAATGGAACAAATAACATCTCTTTTTCTATATGACGAGAATCGATAGTGACTCCTTTAATTTGATGTTCTAAATATGCTTCATCAATATCGCAAGATATCCATTTTTGAATTTGTTTTAAAGAAACTTCAATCATACTTAGGCTCCTCGCTTAATCGATAGTATATTTATTTTTCTTTTTATCTTCGTAACGTTCTTTAGCTAAATCAATTAGTTTAGTGATTAAATCAGAGTATGATAATCCCATATTTTCCCATAAACTTGGATACATGCTAAATGCTGTAAAACCAGGCATCGCATTTGTTTCATTTATGTAGATTTGATTATCTTCCGTCACAAAGAAATCGGCACGTACTAATCCAGAACAATCTGTAGCTTTAAATGCTTCTAATGCCATATTACGTAATGTCATTTGAACCTCTTCATCTAAATCTGCTGGAATTTGTAAACTGATTTTACCGTCTTTATATTTTGACTTATAGTCATAAAATTGAACATCTTTAATTACTTCTCCAGGCCATGTTGTTTCAGGATAATCATTACCTAAAACTGCGACTTCCACTTCACGTGCAATAATACCTTGTTCAATCACTAACTTACGATCAAATTGAAATGCTTCTTCAATCCCTTTTTTAAGTTCATCTTCATTATTACATTTACTAATACCCACACTAGATCCAAGGTTAGCAGGTTTTACAAATACTGGGTATGTTAATTTATCATTAACGAGTTTAATAATATTACCTTCATATTTTTCATATTCACTTCTTAAAAAACTAATATAAGGTAGTTGTGGTAAACCGCGATGTTCAAACAATTGTTTCATTACTAATTTATCCATCGAACTTGATGCAGCTAATACACCATTTCCTACATACGGTAAATCTAGCACTTCAAATAAACCTTGAATGGTACCATCTTCACCATTTGGTCCATGTAATAATGGGAAAATAGCATCATATTTACTTCCTTCCCCATTTTCTTTTAAAAGTAATGTAATTTCTCCAGGACTTATGTCTTCTAAATGTAATTCTTCAACACTTTTAATATTTTTTGTAATATTTTCTTTTTTCTTCCATTGGCCATCATTTGTAATATATATAATATCTACAAGATACTTGTCTTTATTAATCGCATTTAATACATTTTGTGCTGTTAAAATTGATACATCATGCTCAGCACTTTTACCACCATATACGATACAAATATTTTCTTTTACCATGTTTTATATCCTCCATCGAGAAAAATAATGACAAAAGCCATTTATAAATTGAAGTTTAATTACGCTTTTGTTTCTCTCATCATAATTATAATACTATAATGTATTAAGTTTAAATTGTTAATTATACTTTTCATTAACGATATGTAATTTAAATTATTCTTTCTAAATGTCCATATTATCACAGTATCAGTGTTTTTTGCATTTACCAATAAATAAAAATATGTATATTTCTTAAAGAATAGTCCATTCATGTTAATTGTTATTTTTTAGATTAAACTGCTTCGACTTTATATCATCTTCTATATTTTGTAGCATAATCATATAAAGTCATGTAAAATCTATATATACTATTCCATAGAATTTAAGGAGTTTTTTATGAAATATTCATCCCGTCAACAGCCTACAACACATTGGCTTCGAAAAATTGACTGGATACTTATAGCATTAATAATGATTTTAGCCATCATTAGTGTGACTACAATCAGTTCTGCTATGGGTGGCGGCCAATATAGTGCCAATTTTGGTATTCGTCAAATTATCTATTATATTTTAGGAGCAATACTAGCACTTATTGTGATGATTTTTTCTCCCAAAAAAATAAAAAATAATACATATATATGGTATATCTTCTTTTGTATCTTACTACTAGGTTTATTAATCATTCCTGAAACACCTATTACGCCTATTATTAATGGCGCTAAAAGTTGGTATGCTTTTGGTCCAATTAGTATTCAACCTTCAGAATTTATGAAGATTATTTTGATACTTGCATTGGCTAAAATCGTTTCTAATCATAATCGATTTACATTTAATAAATCTTTTCGTACTGATTTAATCTTATTTTTTAAAATCATTGGCATATCCTTGGTACCTATGATATTAATTTTACTTCAGAATGATTTAGGAACTACATTGGTTCTGTGTGCCATTATTGTTGGAATCATGCTAGTGAGTAGTATTACATGGCGCATTCTTGCTCCTATCTTTATTACTGTAGCAGTATTAGGAAGTAGCATTATTTTAGCCATTATATATAAACCCTCTCTGATTGAGAAAACGTTACATATCAAAATGTACCAAATGGGTCGAATCAATTCATGGTTAAATCCTTATGCTTATAGTAATGGAGATGGCTACCATTTAACGGAATCGTTAAAAGCTGTAGGATCCGGTCAATTATTTGGTAAAGGTTATAATCACGGAGAAGTATACATTCCAGAAAACCATACCGATTTTATTTTTTCTGTCATTGGAGAAGAAATTGGATTTATTGGAGCAGTGATATTACTTCTTATATTCCTAGCTTTAATTTTCCATCTTATCCGTTTAGCCATAAAAACAACTTCATCATTTAATAAGGTATTTTTAATTGGTTATATTTCTTTACTCGTCTTCCATATTTTGCAAAATATTGGTATGACAATCCAACTTTTACCTATTACAGGTATACCACTACCGTTTATTAGTTATGGTGGTAGCGCATTATGGAGTTTAATGCTAGGTATTGGTGTTATACTTTCTATTTATTACCATCAAAAGCCAGCGTCAAAAGATGCTTAATAATAAATATATTTTAATTCAGTTAATAACATGAAAATAGTATGAATGAGAATGAAACAAAACTCATTTTGACTTTATCGTTCCACTTCAGCAATGTATCTCTAACCCATAAAAAAGTCTGAGACAACTAATAATGTCTCAGACTTTTTTCAATCACATATTATTTAAGTTCTTGAGTAACGGTTTTTGTGGTAGGCAAAGTATTAATAATGTCGAAACGAGATTTTGTTTTTTTGATATTGACGCCTAAAGATGATAATAATTTGACTACATTTTGTAACTTATCTGATTTGTTCATGGTATCTCACCTCGTTTTTTGACCTTCAATGATATACTACCCTAATTAGTCATGCTTTACTACCATATTTGAAAATTATTTTAAATTATTTAAGTTACACTAAAGTTTTTTATTATGAAAGTACTTTAAATCCAGCGTCATAAATTTCTTTTTCAATACTATTTAAATTAGTAGGTGTTTCATATTCAACATTAACCTTATTTCTTTCTATATCGATTGATACCGTATGTACTCCAATCATATTTAACAAACGTTCATTTAACATTTGTGCTTGTTCTTCTGTTTCAATGTTATCTATAAATACAATATTACTGTTTAACATATTACAATCTCCTAACTAATCTTTCACTAGTTTTTGAAATGTTACTAGTAGTTCTTCCATTGCTTCTTCTTCAGTACCTTGATTTATTTTTTCCATAATACAACTTTTCATATGATGTTCTAGTAACTTAGTAGCAACACTATTAAGTGCTGAACGTGTTGCTCTTATCTGAGTTAATACATCATCACAGTAGACGTCTTCATCAATCATTCGATTAATTGCTTTAACTTGTCCTTCTATTCGATTTAATCGAGATTTTAAATTTAATTTAACTTGCTCAGAATGATGGGCATGATTTTGATTTTCCAACTAATTCACCCTTTCATAGCTTCTATATCATCGTATAATCTTCTCTTTATTACGTCAATTATACATTTTTATTTTAAAAATTAATCATACCATTTATTATAGTGCATGGTATAATATTTGTTAGTACATTAATTTTAAACGATTTAGGAGGTTCAATTAATGAATATGGTAGAGATCGTGCAATTATCTTTCTCACATTCTTCTTTAATTATTAACATCATATTAATCACTGCCTTTATATTAAACTTGATTTTCGCATTTATCATTATCTTCATGGAACGTCGTAGTGCAGGTTCAATTTGGGCGTGGCTTTTAATTCTTGTATTTCTACCGATAGTAGGATTTATTTTATATCTATTATTAGGGCGTCAAATACAACGCAAACATATTTTTAAATTAAAAAAAGAAGATCGTAAAGGTTTAGCTATGATAGTTGATGAACAATTAAATGCACTTGAAAAAGATGATTTTGCTAAAGGTAATCATCAAATTGTTAAGTTTAAAGAAATGGTGCACATGTTACTCTATAATAATGCTGCATTCTTAACTACTGATAACAGTATAAAAATCTTTACAGATGGTCATGCTAAATTTGACGCATTAATTGAAGATATTCAGAATGCTAAAGATTATATACATATTCAATACTATATTTTCAAAAGTGATGGTCTTGGACGTCGTATTTTAAAGGCACTCGAAGACAGACTTGAAGATGGTATAGAAGTTAAAATGTTATATGATGATATGGGTTCAAGAACATTACGCAAGAAAGATTTGAAACAGTTTAAAGACAAAGGTGGACGCGCAGAAGCCTTCTTCCCTTCCAAATTGCCCTTAATCAATTTAAGAATGAATAACCGTAATCATAGAAAAATTGTAATTATAGATGGCAAGATTGGGTATGTTGGGGGTTTTAATGTTGGTGATGAATACCTTGGTAAAGATAAAAAATTTGGTTATTGGAGAGATACTCATTTAAGACTTGAAGGTGATTCTGTCAATGCATTAGAATTAAGATTCATCTTAGATTGGAATTCACAATCAACACGTGACAATATCAGATATGAAGATAGATATTTTCCTGATGTAGATTCAGGCGGCGAGATTGGTGTTCAAATCGCTTCAAGTGGTCCTGATGAAGACTGGGAACAAATTAAATATGGCTATTTAAAGATGATTATGTCAGCAAAACATTCTATTTATATTCAATCACCTTATTTTATTCCTGATCAAGCTTTTATTGATGCCATAAAAATTGCCGCTTTAGGTGGCGTTGAAGTTAATTTAATGATTCCATGTAAACCCGATCATCCTTTTGTTTATTGGGCTACATTAAAAAATGCCGCTTCTTTATTAGACGCAGGTGTTAAGATTTATCAATATAATAATGGATTTCTACATTCAAAAACACTCATTGTCGATGATGAAATCGCTACTGTAGGTACAACAAATATGGATAATCGTAGTTTTACATTAAATTTCGAAGTGAATGCGTTCATTTATGACGAAGATATTTCTCTTCAACTTAAAAAAGCATTTATTAAAGATATGAAAGTCTCATATGAGTTGACTAAAGAATTATATAATCAACGTAGTACTTGGATTAAGTTTAAAGAAGGCATATCTCAATTATTATCACCAATTCTTTAAACTCATTCAATACATGTTTTTAAAGGAGTAGTTTATGAATCAAGCAGAACAAATATCATTAGCTAAAGAATATATGTACCAATTTCATAAAAATGATTACTCTGGACATGATATTGCACATATTGAACGTGTCACATCATTAGCTAAATATATTGCCAAACAAGAACATCAAGGCGATTTTCTTACAATAGTATTGTCGGCTTTATTGCATGACGTCATTGATGATAAATTGACTGATAAACACCATGCTTTAAGCGAATTACGTCAATTTTTAAAAAAAATAGAATTGGATGATACTGTTCAAAAGAATATTATTTTTATTATCAAACATTTGAGTTATCAAAATGGTAGAAATAACGATGTTACACTTCCAATCGAAGGGCAAATCGTTAGAGATGCTGATCGCTTAGATGCTATTGGTGCTATAGGTATCGCAAGAACGTTTCAATTTTCTGGACATTTCAATGAGCCAATGTGGACAGAATCTCCCTATCACTCAATTCCTTCAGAAAAAGATATGGTTGATTTACCTCCTTCTGCTATTAGACACTTCTATGACAAGTTATTAAAATTAAAAAAATTAATGCATACACAAACAGGATCTCAACTAGCTGAAGAACGTCATCAATTTATGAAACTATTTTTATCTCAATTTTATAGCGAGTGGCACTTAGAAGAATAAAAAAAGTAGGAAAAGATAGATGATCTTTTCCTACTTTTTTATCGTATTATACTTATATTATTTTTTCTTCTTATTATTTTTAGAAACGACTTGCGTATTTTTACCTTTTTTATTTGAATTATTTTCTTTATGTGCCTCAGCCATAGGTCCAATTTCTTGTTTTGCAACTTTTTCATAATGTTTATTTGCAAAGAATGTTTGAATAATTAAGAATGCCGCACTGACAGACCAATATAAACCTAGTGCCGAAGCTGAACTTAATGAAATCCAAATAATCATAATAGGTGAAACGATCATCATCATATAAGTCATTTGACGTTGTTCTTCAGGCATTTGTTTACTTGACACCCATGCTTGGATAAAGTATAACACACCGGCAATAATAGTAATCCAAATATCAGGATGTACTAAATTAAACCATAAGAAATGTGGATGTTCTGTAATACCGCCACCAATACGATAACGCAATACGAAATATAATCCCATAACGATAGGCATTTGAATTAAAACAGGTAAACAACCTAAAGCACTCTTCATAGGATTGATGTCATATTTTTTATAAACTTCCATCATTTCCTGATTAGCTGCCATTTTTTCTTCTTGAGTACGTGCACGTTTCACTTTTTCTTGTACACCTTCTACTTCAGGTTTAGCAATTTTCATTTTTTCACGCATCATATGGCTATTTTTATAGTTTGATAGCATGAAAGGCAATAAGATAATACGAATAACTAATACTAAAACGATGATTGCAATACCATAATCATCATGAAAAACAGAATGGCCTAACCAATGTAAAATTTTAGCCATTGGTTCAACGAATGTATTGTAGAAAAATCCATTTCTATTACTAGATTTGGAATAGTCACATCCAGCTAAAAAGACCATTACCCCTAATAACAAAGGTAGTAGCGCTTTCTTCTTCATTTTTACACCTCTATTGATATATTCACATAGAAATAATTTTATCATAGATAGGGTGTACTAGAAAACAAAAACTGAAAAAAAAGAGATATTTATTTGAAATAGTGCTTTAATTTATTAACAGTCTTGTCAATATTTTGACTATGTGTAATGACCGAAATAACTGACACACCATCAGCGCCTTCTTTAGCTATAGGCTCACAATTATCTTCAGTAATACCACCTATAGCAACCATAGGTAAGCTTGGATTAATATTTTTTAATGTTGCAATCATTTCAGGGCCTACAGGGGCACTTGCATCAGATTTTGAAGATGTCTCATACATTGGACCTACACCTATATAATCTACGTGTTCTAAATCTGATTGTTGATATTCCTTTACGTTTCCTACACTTAACCCTATAATTTTATTTTTAAAACGATTAGCAAAAGAAGCAATTATTTCGTCATCTTGACCTACATGTATACCATCTGCATCAATCTTTTCAGCTAAATCCACATCATCATTAATGAGAAAAGGTACTTTATACTCATGGCAAAGTGTTTTCAATTCCTTAGCTAAGGCTTCTTTTTCATTCCCTACTAAAGCATTTGGTCCTTTTTCACGAAATTGAAATAAAGTAATTCCTGATTCTAATGCTGCTTTTAAAACATCTTTAATGTTTTGATCACCGATGATGTCTTGTGTTCCACATATAAAATAAACTTGTAAACTTTTTGAATCAAACATATTTAAACCTCTTCACGTTTTACAAATTGTTTATAAGTATCATAGTTAAGTTGATACATTTCATCAAGTAATTGAGATAAGAATGTTCCAGGTCCATTAACCTTTTCACTTTTTTCAGCAATCTCTGCGGCAATATTATAATAACTTACTGATTCTTCTAATACTTGTAATGATGGATGTGTATTTCTAAATAAAAATCCAGCAACTAAACCGCCTAATAAACAACCAGCGCCTGTGATTTTTGCCAGTAATGGAGAACCATTTGATAGTTTGACAATTTGATTATCTTGAATAATAACATCTTCTCTACCTGTAATAACAATTGCTGTTTGATATTTTTCATAAGCTTTTTTAGCAATTGTCACTACATCTAAGTCTGTTTCCCCATCAGTGCCTTTCATTGTAGTATTTGAATCTACTAAAGTAAGAATTTCAGATGCATTTCCTTTAATCACAGAAACATTTATTTCAGAAAGAAAAGTTTCACAGAATTGTTTACGATATGTTGATGCGCCTACAGCAACTGGATCAAATACAATGGGTGTACCTTGTTGATTAGCAATTTTTCCAATTTCTAAAATATCTTTTTCATTTGCTTTAGTTAATGTTCCAATATTTATAAGCAGTGCCCCTGCTACTTTATAGAACTCTTCTGCTTCTTCTGGAGCTTCACTCATTGCTGGACTTGCACCAATACTCAAGAGTCCATTCGCAGTGAAGTTTTTAACCACATCATTGGTATAACAGACTACTAGTGGATTCTCTTGTCTTATCTTTTCTAAACTATTCATCGTCTAAACCTACTTTCTTCATATAAGCAAAATGGTTTACCGGGCCGCGTCCTTGACCGATTTCAGGTGTATGTTCAATACTTAATGAAATAAATTTTTTAGCTTTTTTTACAGCTTCATAAATTGTTTTACCTTTAGCTAGTTCGGCTGTGATAACAGCTGAAAATGTGCAACCTGTACCATGAGTATGTGGCGTATTAAATCGCTTCTCTTCAAAAGTATAGACATCATCTTTAGTAAATAAAAAGTCTTTAGCATTATTTAAATCAGCAGAATGACCGCCTTTAATTACTACACCTTTACTTCCTATTTCATTTATAAATATATGACCTGCTTTACGAATATTATCTTCAGTATCAATTTTCAAGCCAGTAATTTCTTCAGCTTCTGGAATGTTAGGAGTAACGACATCCGCTAATGGTAAGAGCGTTTTCTGAAGATGTTTTTTTGTTTCATCATCCATTAAGGAATCACCACTTTTTGCTAGCATAACTGGATCGATAACATAGGGAATATTGCTATGATTTTTTAAATACGTTTGAATCAGTTCCATCGTTTCATGTGTAGCAATCATTCCAGTCTTAATTGCGTGAGGTAATTCATCATCAAATACGCTATCTAATTGTTCTTTAACCCAACTAGTTTCTAGATTATGGATATGTTGAACTCCTTTAGTATTTTGAGCCACAATACTTGTAATAGCAGCCATTCCATATACGCCACAAGCATGGAATGATTTTAAATCTGCCATAACTCCTGCGCCACCAGAAGGGTCAGTACCAGCAATTGTTAACGCAATCTTAGGTTTATTCATGATTTGCTCCTCCAAAATCCCATTCTTCATCAATGTATGCCATATTAAAGAAGTGACGTTCATGTACAGTACTTTGTAAAAATGCTTCTTTAATTTCTCTTTTTTCCTGTTCGGTACAATGTTCTGTAAGTTCATTTAACAAACGGTCAAATACTTCAATTAAAGGTGCCATTTCAGTGCTATAAAAATCAAACCACTTAGCAGTAAGTGCATCTCTATTAAGATTTGAATCTTCTAATCCCCATTTAGCAACCACTTCATATACGTAAGGACATGGTGCCATTGCAGCTATAGTGTATGCAGCATTTTCGTGTGTATAAGCATGATAATACATATGTTTAATGTAATGATCTCCACTAGGTGGCCACACTTTTTCTTTTACAATTTCTTCATAAGGTTCATTAATATAGTCCGCTAAAATTTCATGGGCTTCTACTTCGCCGTCTAACATAAATTCAATTTGCTCTACTAAGAATTTCACTTCTTTCATAGTAGGTGCTTTAGGAATAAGTAAAGCATATAAATTAGTAAATTCTTTTAAATAAGAAGCATCAGCACGTAAGTATTGGCGTACTGCTTGTTTTGATAATTTTCCCTTTAATAAATCTTGAATAAAACCATCATTATAAATCTCTTCAATAATTGGCTTTGACGCTTGCTTTAATTCATCTGAAAAACTCATTAACTATTCCTCCTTAAATAAAAAAACTACATTTCAACGTAGAAATGTAGTCAATATTCAAAAAAATAGAATGAATGAATATGTATTACTACTTTCCTACGTTGGCATTAACCAAATCAGGTTATAAGGGTCTGAATGCTTCATCTCAGCCATGTTCCATGGCTCCCCTAGTAGTCTTTAGTTTAATTTAACCATAACAAAACCATTGTTATAATTCAAATAAAAAAGATATTCATTGAAATAAGTTTAATTCATACAACTATTATTATAAATATAATAAATAAAGAATAGTACAGAAATCTTTCTAAATTCAGTCATTACTATCAATATATATAAAAATGCCTAAGACAACTCATATTGTCTCAGGCACTAGTAAATTATTTATTAAGTTTTACGCTGTAACCCATTGAGATGGACCTGCAGTATTATAAAGTTTTACTGCCGCAGCATCTTGAACACTTTCAGGTGCTTGTGCTGGTGATACACCTTTATATTGTGCTGGTGCTACTGAATCCCAAGTAGATTGTAAGAATTGATATTTACCTGCTGCACCAGAAGAAGGGTTGATGGCATGAATATCTCCACCTGATTCGCGTTGAGCGATTTGTTGTAAATGACTATTTACATTTACAGATGAACCACTTGTTGATTGTTTAGGTTGATTTGTAGTTGCATTAGCAGGTGCTTGTTGTGTTTGAGTTGCTTGTTTAGTTTGTGTTGTTTTTGGTGCTTGTTGTGTTTGAGCTTCATTTGCATAGTGTTGACTTACATTTGAAGTTGAAGCTGATTGATTTATATGATTATAATTATTATTTTGGAAAGATACATTTTGTGCTGATTGAGTTGAAGCTACATTTTGATTAGCACTATTTACAGTTGAACCGTTTGATGGATAATATTCCCATTTAAAATATGTTCCATCTGACCAAAAATGATAAGTTTTACCATTTAAATTAAATTGGTAATTATAAGCTCCTTCTTGAATAGGATGTTGATTTAATGATTGATCGTTAGATTCCGCTAATTGAGCTAATTTTTCTTTATTAATTTGATTTTCACTTGCATCAGCATGACTTACGTTTCCTGCTACTAATCCTAAGCCTACTGCTAATGAAGATGCAATAATTGTCTTTTTCATAATAGTATAATCCTCCTAAGTCATTTGTTTTCTTAAATATTTTACGGATACTACTCTAACATCTAAAAAAGCTTAGCAGGTTACAGTGAAATAAAAAAAATATACTTATTTTACATTAAAATTACATAGATTTGTAAATAATTTTTCTTATATATATACTATAAACACTTTAATGGCAGTGTTTATTAGATATATAATAAAAGAACCAACTGTAATTACTTTGTAATATTTCAGAAAAATACACTGTCTTTTTTATCATTCAATGAATGAGTTGTATCTAATGTCTTATACATAGTTAAAGAGGTCGGAATATTTATACCGACCTCTTGAGTATATTTGAGTATAATTGAAAGACTTATTTTATATTAATTGGAAAGGTTTGGAGTATTAAAAATAGAGAGTTTTATTTTATATTCATTAATTCGAGATTATCAAATGAATAAGTGTCTGTATTTAGTGAGCTATCTGAGAGTTTTTCATTATTTAATTTAGGGGACATAAATTTAATTGTTTCAACATATAATTCTGTGACAAAGTGAGTTTGTTTTTCCTTTTCATATTTACGAGAACGCATTTGGCCAGTAATACCTACTAAAGATCCTTGAGAAGTATATTTTTCAATGTTGCTAGCCATCTTACCAAATGCTTTACAAAATATATAATCACACGCTATTTCATCATTTTCATCTTTATAATTGCGTTCAGTAGCCACACTAAACGTTGCGATTTTCACCTCCTCATTATCATAAATTTTTGCATCTTTAGTCATACGACCAACGATTACTATCTTATTTAACATGTGTCACCTCCTTATATCGTTATATTAAATAGAATTGAATATAACGTCAAAAAGCTATTTTTTTAGATTTCTTCCCTTTTTAGTATTAATATCTGATATATTTAAGAAAAATATTAAGATATGAGACGACTTATTTAACAAAAAAACAATAATCATATAATTTAAAAATGTTTAAGAGTATGGGAGACATGTTATGAAGACTTTTAAAGCAGTTCGATTCCAAATAGTAAGCGATGATAACAGGATTTCAGAATTTGAACTTTATGATGGTGTTATTATAAATAAAGAAAATAGTGGTACAGGTTGGCTCCTAGAAATTGTAATTTCAGATACACATTATGATATCATGCAAAAATTTTATGAATCACAAACAGTATTAGATATCAGAGTAGTGATTACTAGACCTTCTAACGATCCAGCATTGTTTGATGCAACAATAAAACATATCTCTCTATTTGAAAGGAAAATATCAATTATTTTCGAGTGTCATATTTATACACACCGTCAGGTATACGCAGAAACACTATTAGAACAACTTATTGATGAAGGATTATCTGGAGAAGAATTAAAAATTACATTTAACAGAATGATGCAATCTAAACCGAAATTAAAAGAAGAAAAATTTGAAAGATAAAAATAGAGTAGTAACGAAATGAATGATTTCGCTACTACTCTTATTTTAATTACGCATCTTGAATAGCAAAAGTAAGTTCACAACTACAAGCAAGTTGTCCATCAACAGTAGCTTTTGCTGTACCTTTTCCAATAGGACCTTTAATTTTTGTAATTTCAACTTCTAACATTAAAGTATCACCAGGTGTCACTTGTTTTTTAAATCTACATTTATCAATCCCAGCAAATAATGCAATTTTACCTTTATTTTCTTCACTATTTAACATAGCTACCGCTCCAGTTTGTGCCAAAGCTTCTGTAATGAGAACACCAGGCATAACTGCATAATCAGGAAAATGTCCTTGGAAAAACGGTTCGTTTCCTGAAACTTGTTTTAAACCTACACAACGCTTTCCTTCTTCATATTCAACAATACGATCAATAAGTAAAAAAGGTTGTCTATGAGGAATGATTTTTTTTATTTCATTATAATCAAAAATTGTTTCCATAACTATTACCTCAAATCTATTTAAAAATTAGTCATCGACTCTTTTGATATCTGCACCAAGTGATTTTAACTTCTCATGGAAATTAACATAACCACGATCTAAGTGTTTAAGTTCTGTCACTTGAGTTGTACCTTCTGCCACTAAACCAGCCAAAATAAGAGCTGCGGCTGCTCTTAAATCCGTAGCTTTTACTTGAGCACCTTGTAGTTGACTTTTACCTTCTATTTTAGCACTTCTACCTTCTACATTAATATTAGCATTCATTCTTCTAAATTCTGCAACATGCATAAATCTATTTTCAAATACTGTTTCAGTTACCACTTTATGGCCTTCAGCTGTTAATAATAATGCCATCATTTGTGATTGCATATCTGTAGGGAAACCTGGATGAGGCAGTGTTTTAATATCTACAGGTTGAAGTTCACCATTTGTAGTAACATGTACACCTTCCTCATTAAAATCGAGGTTAACTCCCATTTCTTCTAATTTATAAATTAAACTTGTCATATGTTCTTTAACAGCACCTTTTACAAAAACATCTCCTCTTGTAATTGCTGCTGCGATAATAAGTGTACCTGCTTCAATACGATCAGGTATAATTGCATGTTCAACGCCCGTTAATTTTTCAACACCATGGATAGTAATGGTATCTGTACCAGCACCAACAACGTTACCACCCATTTCATTGATATAATTAGCTAAATCTACAATTTCAGGTTCTTTAGCTACATTTTCGATAACTGTTTTTCCTTGTGCTAAAGAAGCACCCATTATAATATTTTGAGTTGCACCTACACTTGGAAAATCTAGATGAATATTTGCACCTTTCAATCCCTCTTTAGTGCTTGCGTATATATTTCCGTTTTCTAAATGAATTTCTGCACCTAAGGCTTCAAAACCTTTGATATGTTGTTCAATTGGACGAGCACCAATTGCACAGCCACCTGGTAATGCAACGATTGCATGACCTAAACGTGCTAATAAAGGTCCCATTACTAACACACTTGCTCTCATTTTACTCACATATTCATAAGGCGCTTCTTCATTTAGTGTAGCAGAAGCATCAACTGTAACTGATCTGTTTTCTTTATCATAATCCACTTTAGCATTTAAAGTAGATAAAACATTATTGATAGTAACAACATCACTTAAATCTGGCACATTGGTTAATTTACTTTGTCCTTCAGACGCTAATAACGATGCTGTAAGGACAGGTAATACAGCATTTTTAGCTCCTTCTACTTGAACTTCACCAGTAAGGCGATTGCCTCCATTTATAATTATCTTATCCATATTAATCCTCCACATTAAACTCCTATTTCTTATAACATTTCCCATTTTGAATTACTTATTTAATTAGTATATCTACATTTTTAGTTAATTAGTAGAAATTCATTTTTTAAAATAAATATTTAATTTGTGTAGAATACTGTAATAAATCCACGATAAAGTTACTTACTGCAGTACCCATTAAAATTGCTAAGAAAATCATACACACTTGTAGTTGTGTTGAATATCCTTTTTTAAAAAATTGATCTAATCTGAGAGAATGTAATGCCCAGTACGCAATACATATACATATTACATGTAAAAATAGATGTATTATTGCAAATTGCCCAACATATTCCATTCTTTTCTCTCCTTAAAGATTTCTGTAATATATTGTACATTAAAAAAGTTAATAATGATACATAAGAACGTTACGATATTTAATAAAAGTAACTAAAATAAAAATTTAAAGTTATTATCATTCTAAGTTCTTTTATTTACAATAAAAAAAGAGCTTGAAACACCATTAAATGTCTCAAACTCTTTTAATATATTAAGAATAATTAACTAAACCAATAATATTTTAATATCTGTTACTTTTTCATTAACCATTCTCACTAAATTGAAATAATATATTCATCATAAATATTATCCCACATCATTTAATTTAATCATTATTTTAATTCAGCTACACGCAGACGGTTTTCCGCTCTAGCTAATGCGCGTTTAGCTCGGTTAATGTCACTGTTATCCTCTTCATCTAAATGAGACTGAGCTCTTTGACGAGCCAACTTAGCTCTTTCTACATCAATCTCACTAGCTGTTTCAGCTGTTTGAACAATGACAGATACTTTATGTTGTCTAATTTCAACAAAGCCACCACTAACAGCTATATACTCAGTACCATTCTTAAACTTAACTTTAATATGGCCTATCTTTAATGCGGCAACTGTCGGAATATGTCCACTCATGATACCTATTTCGCCCGCAGTAGTTTGAAATACAACGAGTTCAACATCATCTTTTTCGTAGACTGAACCATTAGGAGTGACAATATCAAGATTTACTGTGTTCATTATCTTTACCTCCTAATTAGTTTAAACTTCAACACCCATATCTTTAGCTTTAGCAATAACATCATCCATACTTCCAACTAAACGGAACGCATCCTCAGGAATATGATCATATTTACCATTTAAGATATCTTTAAAGTCCGCTACAGTTGTTTTAACTGGAACATAAGAACCTTTTTGACCAGTAAATTGTTCAGCCACATGGAAGTTTTGTGATAAGAAGAATTGAATTCTACGCGCACGTTCTACTGTTAATTTATCTTCTTCAGATAATTCATCCATACCTAAAATTGCAATGATATCTTGTAATTCTCTGTATTTTTGTAATGTAGATTGAACTTCACGTGCAACTTCATAATGTTCTTGTCCAACAATAGATGGTTCTAAAGCTCTAGAAGTTGAAGCTAATGGGTCTACCGCAGGATAAATACCCATTTCAGTTAATTTACGTTCTAAGTTTGTTGTTGCATCTAAATGCGCGAACGCAGTTGCTGGTGCTGGGTCAGTATAGTCATCGGCAGGAACGAATACTGCTTGAATTGAAGTGACTGAACCTTTATTAGTAGATGTAATACGTTCTTGTAATTGACCCATTTCAGTTGCTAATGTTGGTTGATAACCTACAGCTGAAGGCATACGTCCTAATAATGCTGAAACTTCAGAACCAGCTTGAGTAAAGCGGAAAATATTGTCAATGAATAAAAGTACATCTTGACCTTGTTCATCACGGAAATATTCAGCCATTGTCAATGCAGATAAAGCAACACGCATACGCGCACCTGGTGGCTCATTCATTTGTCCAAATACCATGGCAGTTTTATTGATAACGCCACTATCGCTCATTTCATAGTATAAATCGTTACCTTCACGAGTACGTTCACCTACACCAGCGAATACAGAAATACCACCATGTTCTTGAGCGATATTATTGATTAATTCTTGAATTAATACAGTTTTACCTACACCGGCACCACCGAATAAACCAATCTTACCACCCTTAATATAAGGTGCTAATAAGTCTACAACTTTGATACCTGTTTCAAGGATTTCTACTTCAGTAGACAATTCATCAAAATTAGGTTGACGACGATGAATTGGATCACGTCTAACAGAACTATCTATTTTTTCATTTAAATCTATTGTTTCTCCTAAAACGTTAAACACACGTCCAAGTGTTTCTTCACCTACAGGAACACTAATATCTTTACCAGTATTCACAACTTGCATACCACGTTGAACACCATCAGTTGAATCCATTGCAATAGTACGAACAACATCATCACCTAATTGCAATGCAACTTCTAATGTTAATTTGAATGTGCCATCATTTTTAGGGACTTCAATAATTAGGGCATTATTAATTTCAGGGACTTCATTATGTTCGAATCGAACATCAATTACAGGACCCATAACCTGAGTTACACGGCCATTACCCATGTTGTTTCCTCCTTTAAAATATTATTCAAGTGCGGCAGAACCACCAACAATTTCTGTAATTTGTTGAGTGATTTCAGCTTGTCTCGCTCTATTATATTGTAATGATAAGTCATCAATAAGTTCAGTTGCATTATCAGATGCATTTTTCATTGCAGTCATACGTGCTGCATGTTCACTAGCCTTAGCATCAAGAATCGTTCCATAGATTAAACTTTCAACGTATTGTGGAAGAATAACTCTTAAGATTGAGTCTTTATCTGGTTCAAATTCATATGACGACATTTGACCTTGGCCTTGACTAGAATCTTCTTGAGATAATGGTAGAACTTGTTTAACAGAAGGTTTATTTTCAAGAACACTAACATAGTGGCTATAATAAATCTTAAGTTCATCAATATGTTCTTCACTGAATAAGTCAATCGCATGCTTAGCGATAGCTTGTATTGATTTAAATGAAGGTTGATCAGGTACATCAACAAGTGAACTTTCAACTTCATAACCTCTATTTTTAAGGAAATCAACACCGGATTGACCTAAAACAATAATGCTATATTCATCACTATTTGTATGTTTTTCTTTAATGTCATTGACTAGTCGTTTAAGCACATTCGAACTATAAGCACCCGCTAATCCTTTGTCACTTGTAATAACCAGGTAACCACTACGTTGAATGTGTCTTGGTCTTAACATTGGATGACTTGAATTTTTACTTGCGCCTGCAATAGCAGTTATCGCATCTTGCATTTTTTCCATATAAGGTTCGAATTGCTTAGTATTTTTTTCAGCTCGACGTAATTTAGAACTTGAAACCATGTTCATCGCTTTAGTAATCTGTTTCATTTTTTTCGTCGATTTAATACGACTATCTATCTCTTTAAGAGAAGCCATTATCTCACCACCTTTTTGATTTAAAGTTTAGTTATTCAGACTTGCTAAAACTTTTCTTAAATTCATTAATAGCTGATTCAAATTTAGCATCATCAGGAAGGTTACCAGTTTCTCTGATTTCTCCTAATAATTCTGAAGCATTTGATTTAGACCAACTATTTAATTCATCTTCAAAACGTGTAATGTCTTCTACAGGAATGTCATCTAAATAACCTTTTGTTAAGGCATAAATAATTAACACTTGATTTTCAACAGGAAGTGGTTTGTTTTGATCTTGTTTTAAAACTTCAACCGTACGTTTACCACGTTCTAATTTTCTAGCAGTATATTCGTCTAAATCAGAACCAAATTGTGCAAATGATTCTAACTCACGATAAGATGCTAAATCTAAACGTAATGTACCGGCAACTTTTTTCATTGCTTTAATTTGTGCTGAACCACCAACACGTGATACAGACTGACCGGCATTGATCGCAGGTCGTACACCTGAGAAGAATAAATCAGATTGTAAGAAAATTTGTCCGTCAGTAATTGAAATTACGTTAGTTGGAACATATGCAGAGATATCTCCAGCTTGTGTTTCAATGATAGGTAAAGCTGTAATTGAACCGCCACCTAATGCATCGCTTAATTTAGCTGCTCTTTCTAACAATCTACTGTGTAAGTAGAAGACGTCCCCTGGATATGCTTCACGACCTGGAGGTCTGCGTAATAATAATGATAATTCACGATAAGCTGCTGCTTGTTTAGTTAAATCATCATATACAACAAGTACATTTTTTCCATTAAACATGAACTCTTCACCCATTGTTACTCCTGAATAAGGGGCAATGTATAATAATGGTGCTGGTTCCGCTGCTGATGCAGATACAACAATTGTGTAGTCTAAAGCACCAGCTTGACGTAATTTTTCAACGTTTGCACGTACTGTTGAATCTTTTTGACCAATAGCTACATAAATACAAATTGTATCTAAACCTTTTTGGTTTAAAATTGTATCAATACCAATCGTTGTTTTACCTGTTTGTCTATCACCAATGATTAACTCACGTTGTCCACGACCAATTGGTACTAATGCGTCAATCGCTTTAATACCAGTTTGTAATGGTTCATCAACTGATTTACGATCCATAACACCTGTTGCTTTTTGCTCAACAGGGCGTGTCTTAGTTGAATTGATAGGACCTTGTCCATCAATTGGTTGACCAAGTGGATTTACAACACGTCCGATAAGTTCTTCACCTACTGGCACTTCCATGATACGGCCAGTACGTTTAACTTCGTCGCCTTCTCTAATTTCACTATAAGGTCCTAAGATTACGACACCCACATTTGATTCTTCAAGGTTTTGTGCTAAACCAAGCACTCCATTTGAAAACTCTACAAGCTCACCAGCCATACAATCATTTAATCCGTGAATTAATGCAATACCATCACCAATTTGAAGGACGGTACCTACATCATCAACAGACATTTCTGACTCATAGTTTTCAATTTGTGAGCGAAGTAATGCACTGATTTCTTCAGCTTTGATGGCCATCTATGTCACTCCTCTTTTTTAATTAACTCTTTTAAATTTACGCTCTATTTGTTCTAAATCATTTTTTATACTGCCATCTAATACAGTAGTCCCAACTTTTGCTCTAAAACCGCCAATTAAGTTAGGATTTATTTTAGTTGTAATATGTACTTTAGACAATTTAGTTTTGTTAAGAATTACTCTTTCAATACGAGATAATTCTTCTTCATTCAATTGATATACAGATTCAACCAAAGCATCACCTTGATTATAATGATGGTCATACAAATGTTTAAATTCTTTAAAGATAGAATGGATAAGCGCTAAATGACGATTATTTGCTAAAATCATTAGCATATTTTTTAAGTAATAGTTCGCATCCCCAAATACAATACCTGCGAATTTACGTCGTTCAGAAGCAGGCTGATTAGGATTTGAATCAATTGCTTTTAAATCATCAATGTAATTTAAAGTTGCATGACTAACTTCTTGTAATTCTTCATACATTAAATCTAATCGATCTTTATCTATAGAGACATCAAATAAAGCTTTAGCATATTTTTTTGCTACATCTGCCATTATTTATCGCCTGCCTCTTTAAGATACTTATCAACGAGACCTTTTTGATCTTGTTCTGAAATTTCTTTTTGTAAAACTTTAGAAGCTATTAAAACAGATAACTCAGAAACTTGATTATTAATATCTGCAAGAGCGCGTTCTTTTTCACTGTTGATTTCACTTTGTGCTGTTTCAATCATACCGTTTGCACGTTCATGTGCATCTTTAATAATTTCTTCATGTTGTTTACGTGCTTGAATTCTTGCATCTTCAAGAATATGATGAACTTCATCTTGTGTTTCTTTAAGTGTCTTTTTATTTTCTTCTTCAAGTTTTTGTGCATTCAATTTTGCTTCTTCAGCTTCGTCAATATCTCTATTGATATCGCGTTCACGTTTATCCATTACTTCTTTTAATGGACCCCAAGCAAATTTTTTCAATAACGCTAATAGGATTATAAATGTAATAATTGTAACAATTGTTGTTCCCCATTCAACGCCACCTGTAGTTGCACCTAAAACAAATGAATTAGTTAATGCGTTCACTGGCATTTGACACTCCTTTCATTATTAATCATCACTTTGCCACTAAATAAAACGAATGGCGAAGATCAAAGAGACTTCGCCTCGAACATTTCTTATCTGAATAATGTCATGAATGAGATAACAACGCCGATGATTGGTAATGCTTCAACTAAACCAATACCAATGAACATAATACTCATTAATTGACCACGTGCTTCTGGTTGACGTGCTACACCTTCAACTGTTCTAGAAACAATAAGACCGTTACCGATACCAGCACCTAATGCTGATAAACCGATTGCAATTGCTGCTGCGATTAAACCCATATTAATAATTCCTCCTAAAATGTTTGTTTATGTTAATGTGCGTCCGCAACTTTATGGGACATGTAAACCATAGATAGCATAATAAAGATATATGCTTGGATTGTACCGACAAAGATTGAGAATCCTTGCCATATAATTAAGCCAGGAATACTAATTATCCAGCCCCAGCCGTTTTGGAAAAACAGGCCAGCTAATAGTGATAATAGTAACTCACCAGCAAAAATATTACCGTAAAGACGTAAACCTAGTGTTAATGTTGAAGAGAATTCTTCAAAGACATTAATAATTGCTAATGGCCAGAAAGGTTTAAAGTAATTACCAACATATGCTTTTGTTCCACGCATTTTAACACCATAGTAATGTGTTAATAAAATCATCATCGTAGATAACGTCAACGTTACAGTCGCGTCAGCAGTTGGAGATTTCCACCATAAATAATGATCATGTGTAACAATTGCAAATGGTAAACCTAGCATATTGGCAACAAAAATAAATAAAATTAATGTTACCGCCAAGAAGTGAAATTGACCACCTTTTTTCCAAGCCATGTTACTCTCAATAATGCCTCTTACAAAATCGAAAATCCATTCGATAAAGTTTTGTTTGCCACTAGGTCTTTTCTTAAGATTACGCGTACAAACAATAGCTATTATAAAAACAATAATAGCAGTAATAATAAGCATCATAATACTTGCTAAGTTGAAAACAATATCAAATCCAAACACATTCCAACTTACGAGTGGGGATTTGTGATCCATGTACTCACCTCTTTCTGTATATAGTTTACTATTTTAGCAAGAGAGGGCGAAAAATGATTAATACATAAGAAATCATAAGGCCTATCATTATACCAATGATATTTACATTCTCTTTAAAGACAACCCATACTATACATGCAATAATTGCGACTAAGTATCTCCATACATTACCTGTAGAAATATGTATATTATCTGGTTGTTTTGCCCTAGAAAGATATATCTCAAAAATGTATGTGTTGATTAGAGACCCAAGTGTCCCAATTATTAAGCCTAATAAAAAAGAATTAGATTTAATAAAATACAAAATACTTAACAATATTAAAAAATAAATGTAATATTGAATGAATTGTCTAAATATGATGCTGAACCGTTTCATTCTTTGTGCCTCCAAAACTTATGACAATCATGGAAACCGTTCCACTCATACAATTTTAATAATAATATAGGGTAATTTATGTGTCAATTCTATTCAAATTGTTGTTGAATTCAACACCGATATTGTCATAAAATGTTCACAAATAAATCAACAATTTTTTAACTTTTCAAATTCTTTAGGTATTTCTTCAGTTAATCCTAAATAGTATTTAATACTATCACATATACGTTCAGATGCCTTTCCATCTCCATAAGGATTTTGAGCATAGGCCATATTATTATAAACTTGTTTGTTCTTTAATAATTTTCTTATTTCTTGATACACATGTGTATACTCTGTTCCAATTACTTTTAATGTTCCAGCTTCTACACCTTCAGATCTTTCAGTTACATCTCTAAGAACTAAAACTGGTTTATTTAATGATGGTGCTTCTTCTTGAATGCCTCCAGAATCAGTCAAAATTAAATAAGCATGATTAGCAAAATTATGAAAATCGACAACATCTAATGGTTCAATAAGCTCTATCCTTGGATGATTTTCTAAATAAGCGTATGATAGTTTTCTAACTTCGGGATTCATATGTAAAGGAAAAACTACTACAACGTCTTCAATATCTTCAACGATATCTCTAACTGCTTTGAAAATATGTTCCATAGGTTTTCCAATATTCTCTCTACGATGAACGGTCAGCAATACAATTTTTTTATTTTTATGCTTTTTTATCAACTCAGAAGTATAATTTTTATTAATTGTAAAATTTAGTGTATCAATGGCAGTATTGCCAGTAATCACTATAGATGTCTTATCTTTGTTTTCTTGAATTAGATTGCGTTTTGCACCAATAGTAGGAGCAAAGTGTAAATCGGCAATATTACTAACCATCTGCCGATTTATTTCTTCTGGAAAAGGCGCATATTTATTCCCACTTCTAAGACCAGCTTCTACGTGGCCTACAGATATATGATTATAAAATGCTGCTAATGCACCAGAAAAAGTAGTTGTTGTATCACCATGAACAAGTACCATATCTGGACATTTTTTTTTCATAATTTGCTCAAGTTGAATAATAGATTTAGCTGTTATTTCTGAAAGAGTTTGCCCTTTTTTCATGATATTCAAATCATAATGTGGTTTTATGTTGAATGTTTTTAAAACTGAATCAAGCATTTCTCTATGTTGAGCAGTTACAACAATAATTGGTTCTAGCATTGAATCTTTTTCAAGTGCTTTAACTAAAGGTGCCATTTTAATTGCTTCCGGTCTTGTACCAAAGACTGTCATAATCTTTCTCATAATATTTACTCCTATAGTACTATTTAGTACCAAATAATCTATCCCCAGCATCTCCTAAACCAGGTGTAATATATGCTTTTTCATTAAGTTTTTCATCTAAAGCTGCAATATAGATATCAACATCTTCATGCGCTTCTTGCATTTTTTCAACACCCTCAGGTGCGGCAATTAAACACATAAAACGAATATTCTTTGCACCTCGATTTTTTAGTGAATTGATTGCTTCGATTGCTGAAGCGCCTGTAGCTAACATTGGATCAACTACTATAATTTCACGTTCATCGATATCTTGAGGTAATTTAGCAAAATATTCTACTGCTTTTAATGTTTTAGGATCACGATACAAACCAATATGTCCTACACGAGCAGCTGGAACTAAGCTTAATACACCATCTGTCATCCCTAATCCTGCTCTTAAAATAGGTACAATTGCTAATTTTTTTCCAGCTAATCGTTTTGCTGTCATAGTTGTTACAGGTGTTTCAATTTCTACATCTTGCAATTGTAAATCTCTTGTAACTTCATATGCCATTAGCATACCTACTTCATCAACAAGCTCTCTAAATTCTTTTGTTCCAGTATTTTTATCACGAATGTAACTCAATTTATGTTGAATGAGTGGGTGATCAAATACATGTACTTTACTCATAATTCATTTCCTCCATTTATGTTGTTATTCATATAGCGGATATTGTTGAGTCAATTGTTTTACTCTATCACTAGCTTCTTTCAATTTTGCTTGGTCAGTTGAATTTTTTAATGCTGTACTGATAATTAAAGCTACTTCTTTAAATGCTACTTCATCAAAACCACGCGTCGTTGCAGCAGGAGTGCCTAGTCTAATTCCACTTGTAACGAATGGTTTCTCCTGATCAAAAGGTATTGTATTTTTATTACATGTAATACCAATTGAATCTAATGTTTCTTCAGCCTGTTTACCCGTTAAATTAACTGATTGTTTCACATCTACTGAAACTAGATGATTATCTGTACCTCCTGAAACAATTCTAAATCCTTCATTTTGAAGTGTTTCAGCTAAAGTTTTAGCATTTTTAATGACTTGTTCTTGATACACTTTGAAACCTGGTTCTAAAGCTTCTCCAAAAGCAACAGCTTTTGCAGCAATCACATGTTCTAGTGGTCCACCTTGAATTCCAGGAAATATTGTCTTATCTATCTCTTTTTTATACTTTTCCTTGCAAAGAATCAGGCCTCCACGTGGTCCTCTCAACGTTTTATGAGTTGTACTGGTAACAAAGTCAGCATATTCTACAGGATTAGGATGTAATCCAGTTGCTACTAAACCTGCAATGTGTGCCATATCAACCATTAATTTAGCACCAACTTCATCAGCAATTTCTTTAAATTTCTTAAAATCTAATTGTCTAGAATACGCTGACGTACCAGCTACAATTAATTTAGGCTTATGTTTCTGTGCCAATTCACGAATTTCATCATAATTAATTCTTTCAGTTTCTTTATCTACGCCATAATCGATAAAGTTATAAAACTTACCACTAAAATTAACTGAAGCACCGTGAGTTAAATGACCACCATGACTTAAATTCATTCCAAGCACAGTATCTCCCATCTCTAAAGCAACTAAATACACTGCCATATTAGCTTGAGAACCTGAATGGGGTTGTACATTTGCATGTTCAGCTCCGAATAAAGCTTTGATACGTTCAATAGCTATTGTTTCCGTAACATCAACATATTCACAACCACCATAGTAACGACGACCTGGATAGCCTTCTGCATATTTATTTGTCATTACAGATCCTTGCGCTTCCATTACCGCTTCTGAAACGAAGTTCTCTGAAGCAATGAGCTCAATATTATTGTTTTGACGGTTGTATTCATTTTGAATGGCTTCATAAATAATGTGATCTTGTTCTTTAATATAAGACATATATTCCCCTTCTTCCTTTAGAACTTATTCATATTTAGCTCTTTCTCCACCAATTTTTTTTGGTCTTGAAGTAGCGATTGTAACTGTAGCTTCACCAACTTTTTTAACGCTTGTTCTCAACGGAACACAAACATGATTAATGTGCATTCCAATAAGCGTTTGACCAATATCAATACCTTTAGGCACTTTTATATATTCAATGACTATTGGATCTTTCATATGTTGATAGGCATATGTAGCAAGACTTCCTCCTGCATGAACATCTGGTACAACAGTTACTTCTTCCATAGTAAATGGATTATAATCTTCACGCTCAATTGTAATCGCTCTA
Source organism: Staphylococcus sp. SUC_1.2 (assembly GCF_026222585.1). Classification (NCBI taxonomy): domain Bacteria; kingdom Bacillati; phylum Bacillota; class Bacilli; order Caryophanales; family Staphylococcaceae; genus Staphylococcus; species Staphylococcus sp. SUC_1.2. The sequence continues at coordinate 28,302 of NZ_JANJPM010000012.1, forward strand.
TTAATATGTTCACAACCTTGAAACGCAAATGAAACGCCCGTTTCACGTTTTATATGTTCCAATTCATTAAAAATAGTTTCAGCAACTTCCATTGAACCAACTGACCCAATTTTTTCCCCAATTACTTCAGAAGTTGAACATCCTATCACACAAATCTCATCTTTTTTGAAAAACGATTGAGTTTTCAATTCATCCAGTAAAGTTGTAAGTTCTTGCATATTATTTCACCTCACTTGCAAAGATAAAAAGAAGCATAGCTGACAAGCTATACTTCTTTATTATAACTTATTTATTACTCAACTTATACTATTAGCGTAATATTTCTCTTTATTCTTCGTGTTTCAATTTGCTAATAAGAGAATATAATTGATTAAATGTGTGACGATAGGTATCTATACTACCGCCAAATGGATCATCTATTTCACCTGTTTCTGATACATACTCACATAATGTATAAATAGGATATTCTGTCCCAAATTGACTGATTAACTGTCGTTTATGACTATTGGTCATTGTTAAAATTAAATCACTTTTTAAGTCATCTTGACTGAATGTTTGAGATACAGAAGGTTCTGGTAAATTATTTTCTAAAATAACTTCTAATGCTTCAGGAGTAATGGATTGTCCATTCATTGCAAATAATCCACGTGATTGAATAGAATCGTTAGGTAGAAGCGCTGTAGCTATACTTTCAGCAATAGGACTTCTACAAGTATTTCCAGTACATACAAATATTATCTTCATAATTCTCTTCCTTTAACTATTTGATTTCCCGTTGCTTTTAGCATACGATTCATAACTGCTTCAGAACCTTCAATATTATCAAAAGTATAAATAAATGCTTTTTTTATTCGTTCATCATCATCAATGTCATGTAAAATTTTATATAAGTTATGATTAGCCCCTTTAACATCTCTTTGATTTTCACAAAGAGAGATAAATATACCATCTTTAGGTACATACTTTTTCATACTAGAAGGTAAAACAAATGCTAACCCTGATTCATTTAACTCAGAAATAGGTTGTGTCAATTCAGTTAACATATATACAGGTGTTTTAGGTGCATAGTGTTTATATTTCATACCTGGTGCTATGGGACGTTCTAATTGATTATAATCATATTGAATGACGCTGTGAGGTACCACCTGATTAAGCATTGTTTGAGTAATTGATCCTGGTCTTGCTATTCTAAAAGGAAATTGGGTACAATCTAAAACTGTACTCTCCAAGCCTTCTTCACTTTGATCGCCATTCACAATACCATCTATTTTTCCATTTAAATCATTATAAACATGTTGAAATGTCGTTGGAGAAGGTCTTCCACTTATATTTGCACTGGGTGCTGCGATTGGTAAATCAACATATTCTAATATGGCTCTTCCAATTGGATGACTTGGCATTCTTACAGCAATAGAATTAAGACCACCTGTCACTTTCTCACATAAATATCCTTGTTTTAAAGGAAGAATAAACGAGATTGGGCCAGGCCAAAATGCATTCATTAATTTCTTAGCTTCCTTAGGGATAGTTGATACAAATGCATCCATTTGTGATTGCTTGTAAATATGAACAATCAGTGGGTTATCAGACGGGCGTCCTTTGGCTTTATAAATGTTTTCTACTGCCTGTTCATTTTTAGCATTGGCACCTAAACCGTACACTGTTTCAGTAGGTATCGCAATTAGGCCACCATTTTCATAAATAGTTTTTATTTCTGCTAATTGAGAAAACGTGTGGGGATCTTGACTATAATCTTTCATATTCCATATATTTGTTTTCACTTTGATCACACCTTTCACATATGTGAAATTATTAAAGAAAAAGAAGTGGGTTAGAAAATAATACATTTCTTTCCCACTCCACTATTACCACTTAAATGAAATCATTCTATTTAATCCGTTAATATCTTTCAAGAGATTTACATTCACATGCGGATATTTATTTATAATACGTGCTTTTAATATTTCTCCTTGATTATATCCAATTTCAAAAGTTACATAAGCCCCTTTATTAAGTACTTTTGGTAAATCATCTAGAATCATCTCATAAATTTCATACCCTTCATCCTCAGCAAATAACGCGATATGAGGTTCATACTTTACTACCGTATCTTCCATATCTTTCATCTCAGTTTGATCAATATAAGGAGGGTTTGAAATTAAGCCATCTAATTTAATATTTTCTTTAATAAGTGGTTTAAGGGCGTTACCTTTTAGAAATCTGATATCCGCTTTTAATTGATGTGCATTATCAGATGCTACCTCTAGAGTATCTTCAATAAGATCTGTGGCTATTACATTTAAGGTTGGATTTAGTTTTTTAAGTACAATTGCAATCGCTCCACTGCCTGTTCCTATATCAGCAATTGTACTTCCATCTTTACAATGCTTTAAAAAATGAAGCATAACTTCTTCTGTTTCTGGACGTGGAATAAGACATTGAGAATTTACTTGTAATTGATATCCATAAAATGATTGAAAACCAACAATATATTGAATAGGCTCTCCTAATAACATACGGTCTAATGCAAGTGAAAATTTTGCTTCTTCAGCTTGAGACATCTCATCATACATATGCATTAAATAATCAGTCCTAGACCATTTAAATAAGTCTAACATCAGCCATTCCGCTCTAGATTGCTCAAATCCTTTTTCTTTTGTTAATTCAATCGCTTCTTGTAAGGTATCTTTAAAGCTCGCCATTATTTAGTTCTTTCAGTTTTTCAGTTTGCTCAGAAAGTGTTAATGCATCAATAATTTCATCCAATTTACCTTCCATAATTTGGTCGAGCTTTTGTAAAGTTAAACCAATTCGATGATCTGTCACACGACTTTGAGGATAATTATAAGTTCGTACACGTTCAGAACGATCTCCTGTCCCTATAGCTGATTTACGTTGAGCTGCATACTTTTGTTGTTCTTCTTGTAATTTCATATCATATAATCGTGCTTTTAATACTTTTAATGCTTTTTCACGGTTTTGAATTTGTGATTTTTCTGAAGACGTTGCAATAATACCGGTTGGAATATGTGTAATACGCACAGCAGAGTCTGTAGTATTAACGTGTTGACCACCAGCACCACTTGAACGATACGTATCAATTTTCAAATCTTCATTACGCACTTCAATTTCTACATCTTCAACTTCAGGTAATACAGCTACAGTCGCTGTAGATGTATGAATACGTCCTCCAGATTCTGTTTCGGGCACACGTTGTACACGATGAGCACCATTTTCAAATTTCAACTTACTATAGGCACCACTACCTGAAACTGAAAAACTGATTTCTTTATATCCACCATGATCACTTTCTGCCGCTTCAACAATTTCAGTTTTAAAATTTTGAGATTCCGCATATTTTGTATACATTCTTAATAAATCGCCTGCGAAAATAGCTGCTTCATCTCCACCAGCTGCTGCTCTAATTTCGACAATAACGTCTTTTTCATCGTTTGGATCTTTAGGAATTAACAAGAATTTAAGTTGTTCTTCTAATTCAGGAAGTTCACTTTTTAATCCAGATGCTTCTTCTTTTAACATTTCAATTTCTTCTTTATCATCTGTTTCAGTTAGCATTTCATCTATTTCTGCTACTTCTTCTTTTTTACTTTTGTAATCTCTATAAACATCTACTGTTTTCTGTAAATCAGCTTGCTCTTTAGAATATTTTCGTAATTTATCTGGATCGTTGACGATTTCTGGATCACTTAACATTTCATTTAACTGTTCATATCTTTCTTCAACAATATCTAATTGATCAAACACTATATTTCCTCCTTGTCATTGATGCTAGGTGCTACAATATGATGTGCTCTGCATCTTGGCTCATAACTTTCATTTGCTCCTACTAATATAATTGGGTCATCAATTCTTGCTGGTTGTCCATCGATTAAACGTTGCGTCCGACTTGATGACGAACCACATACTGCACAAACGGCTTGTAATTTGGTCACTTGTTCACTTACAGCCATAATTTGAGGCATGGGGTCAAAAGGTTCACCTCTAAAGTCCATGTCTAAACCTGCTACTACAACTCTATGACCCTCTTCAGCTAGCTTTTCTACTATATGTACAATTTCATTATCAAAAAATTGAATTTCATCTATCCCTATGACATCAAATTGAGATAAATTTTGTAATAGTATTTCTCTAGCTGTTGAAATATTAATGGCTTCTAGTTCATTACCATCATGTGATACAACTTTTTCTTTATGATACCGGTCATCAATAGCCGGTTTAAATACGATTACTTTTTGTTTAGCATAAATTCCTCTTCTTAATCGACGAATTAATTCTTCCGATTTACCACTAAACATACTTCCAGTAATGCATTCAATCCAACCAGAATGGTAAGTTTCATACATTATAAGTTCCACCTTTTTCAAAACATAATCGCTTAATTATATCATATTTTCGTTTATTATAAATGAGTTTATTACTGGGTTATCATTGAACAAATGAATAAAATAGTTTAGAAATAAAAAAATACCTGCTTAATTCTATACATAATAGATTAGGCAGGCATTTTAAGTTCAAAATTAATTGTTGTTTGATTTGAGACCAAACTTTTTGTTGAAACGTTCCACACGACCATCCGCAGCAGCGAATTTTTGACGTCCTGTGTAGAATGGATGTGAATCAGATGATACATCTAAGCGAATAACTGGGTATTCGTTACCATCTTCCCATTCCATTGTTTCTGAAGAAGTTTTAGTAGAACCACTTAAGAATTTAAAGTTAGTTGTTGTATCTAAAAAGATGACTTTGTGGTAATCAGGATGAATTCCTTGTTTCATTTTTTTCAGCTCCTTTGCCCTGAACCATCTGGAACAGAGTTATTTGTGAGTTTTTACCCAATACTGTGTAATTATAATAGTTATTGAAGGAAAACGCAACCCTCAATCATATATTTTAGATAATTGGTTTTCCTGTTTTTGTACTTTCAGCGGCTGCCTTTTGCAATTGTTCAAAAAATTCTTTGTTATTTTCTGAACGTTTTAATTTTCTTATAAAACGCTCTGTAAAATCGGTAGAATCAGTAAACATATTTCTAAGTTGCCATAATGAGTCTAATTCGGACTTGCTAATTAATAATTCTTCTTTACGTGTAGAACTACGTCCAATATCAATAGCTGGGAATATTCGACGTTCGGATAATTTACGATCAAGATGAAGTTCCATATTACCTGTACCTTTGAACTCTTCATAAATCATATCATCCATACGTGAACCTGTATCTACTAAAGCTGTTGCTAAAATAGTTAGGCTACCACCTGCTTCAATATTACGCGCAGCACCGAAAAATGCTTTAGGCTTATGTAAGGATGCTGGATCCAAACCACCTGACAATGTTCTACCACTAGGCGGGATAACAAGATTATATGCTCTTGCTAAACGCGTAATAGAGTCCATCAAGATAATGACATCTTGTCCTATCTCTACAAGACGTTTTGCTCTTTCTAGTAATAACTCTGCTACCTTAACGTGGTGTTGAGGAGGTTCATCAAAAGTGGAATGTACTACTTCTGCTGACTCTACTGAACGCTCTATATCAGTTACCTCTTCAGGTCGTTCACCTACTAATAATATAAATAATTTAGCATCTGGTTTATTTGTACTAATTGCATTTGCAATTTCTTTAAGTAATGACGTTTTACCAGCTTTAGGAGGAGCAACAATAAGACCACGTTGACCTAAACCAATTGGAGTAACTAAATCCATAATTCGAGTAGAATAGTTTTGAGGCTCTGTTTCAAGAATAATTCTTTCCTCTGGGTATAACGGAGTAAGTGCTTGGAAATGAGGACGTTTTTTTACAACTTCTGCATTTTCATCATTAACAAAGTCAACTTGTAGAAGTCCATAGTATTTTTCATTGTCTTTAGGCTTTCGTACTTTTCCAGTTACTTTATCGCCTCGTTTAATTTCAAAACGTCTAATTTGACTAGCTGATATATATATATCTTTTTCACCTTTAGAATAATTAACGGTTCTTAAGAAACCATATCCATCAGGTTGTATATCATCTAAAACACCCTCCATATAGTAATTTCCATCTTTTTCCATTTGAGCTTCCATAATTGCCAAGACAAGCTCACTTTTATTCAATTTACTATAATTAGTTAGTTTTAATGATTTTGCTTTTTGCGTAAGTTCTTTTGTCGTATAATTTTTATACAATTCATGAAAAGATTCATATTGTGGTGATGTTCGTTCTCTTTCAGGCATAAATTGCACCCATTTCTTATATTTTTATAAAAATCATCTAGCTACTAGCATTGTCAAATCATCTAAATGATTATAACTTAAATGTTTTAAACGTTAGCATCTTAAATACTAGAATTAATATAGCAAATTTTTAATTTAATTACAAAATGATTTTATTAAATTTCAAAAAATAAAACAGCTCATGGAACTAAAACAATTCCATGAACTGTATTTATATTAAAATATTTCATTATACTTAATTATTTAAAATAACCAGCAATTGATTTTACTTCTAAGAACTCTTCAATTCCGTAGTCGCCCCATTCACGACCGATACCAGATTGTTTATAACCACCAAATGGTAAATAAGGTTCGTTTGGAGATTCATTAATTTGAATTCTACCTGCCTCAATTGAACGTGCTACTTTTTGAAGCGTTTCTTTATCTTTACCAATTACATATCCTGCTAAACCATATTTAGTATCATTAGCAATTTCGATTGCTTCGTCTAAATCATTATATGTGATTACTGAAACAACTGGACCAAAAATTTCTTCTTGTGCAATAGTCATATCATTTTTAACATTTACAAAAATAGTTGGTCTAGCAAAATAACCTGTATCTAATCCTTCTGGTTTACCTGGACCGCCATATAATAATTCAGCGCCTTCTTCAATACCTTTATCAATATAAGATTGTACTGTGTCGAATTGTTTTTTACTAATGATTGGTCCTACTTGAGTATTTTTATCAAGTGGATCGCCAACTTTAACATTACTAAACTCTTCTTTTAAGGCAGTTAAGAATTCTTGTTTAATACTTTCTGGAACTAAGATTCTTGTTCCTGCAGTACATACTTGACCAGTATTATTAACAACCTTTCCAGTTGTAGCTTTTGCAGCTTCTTTAATATCTACATCGTCAAGTACGATATATGGTGATTTGCCACCTAATTCAAGAGATACTTTTTTGATATCTTTAGCTGCTTTTTCCATAATTTTAGAACCTGTAGCTCCAGAACCAGTGAATGACATCATTCTAACTTTAGGATGTTCGCTTAATGGATTACCTACACCTTCACCATCACCATTAACTAAGTTAAATACACCTTTAGGAACGCCTGCTTTTTCAAAGATTTCAGCTAAAATTATTGCAGCAAATGGTGTTTCTTCAGAAGGTTTTAACACAACTGGACTACCTGCAGCAAATGCTGCTGCTAATTTAAGAGATGTTTGATTAGTTGGGAAATTCCATGGTGTAACTAATCCAGAAACGCCAATCGCTTCTTTAGTTACCAAATCATCTCCACGACGTTCTTCAAATTCAAATGAATCTAAAGCTCTACGTGCTTCTGAAAAGTGTTGTAAACCCATTTGATAATGAACATTTTCTGAAACAGTTAGTGGAGCACCTAACTCTGCAGTAATTGCTTCAATAATATCTTGTTTTCTATTTTTATATTCTTCTACTATTCTATCTAGTAGTTGTTTTCTTTCTTCAACTGAACTATGGCGAAATTCTAAATATACGTCATGAGCAGCTTGAACCGCTTTTTCTACGTCTTTTTCATTACCTTTTGCAACTTTTCCAATAACTTCTTCTGTTGCTGGATTAATTACATCAATTGTTTCGTTACTTTCACTATCAATCCATTCACCATTAATATATTGTTGAGTATAATTTCTCATCAATGATTCACTCCTTAAGAATGTGTATGTCTAATATATATCCGATTTGATGTTATTTAAACATAATTAAAAGGTTAAAGTTTATATAAACTCCAACCTTTTAACTATATTATTTAACTGAATCGTTATGTTCTAATGTGACGTAATCTCTAGCCCATGCTTCAATTGGTCTTAAAGCCTCAGCAAGTGCTTTTCCTTTATCGGTTAACTCATAAACGATAGAAACAGGACGTGTAGAAATGACTTTTTTGTCTACTAATTCCCACTCACCTAATTCTGTAAGCTTAATACTTAATGCACGTGGAGTAATTGTTTTTAAATCCCTTTTCATATCGGAAAAGTGTGCAGTATAATCAGCGCATCGAGATAGGTAATTAATGATTAAACCGTTCCAACTTCTACCAACAATTTTAAAGGTTTCTTCGAGATATGGACAGATTTCCATTGTCTTCACCTCTATTCAAAACTTCTTAAACATTGCAGGTATTTAATATACTTCAGCAATTAATATATTTAAGTATATCAAAAATAATTAAACTTGTTCAGTCCAAATATCCGCACCTAAATCTTTAAGATGTTTAACGATATCTGTATATCCTCTATAAATATGTTTAACATTATAAATTGTTGTAACACCTTCTGCTAGTAATCCAGCAATAATCAAGCAAGCTCCTGCACGTAGATCACTCGCATATACTTTGGCACCTTGAAGTTTAGAAGGTTTAATTGTTGCAGTACCAGTAGACGTATCTGCTTCAATACTAGCTCCCATATTTTTGAGCTCTTCTACATGGCGGAAACGAGCTGGATATATCGTTTCTGTAACGAAAGATGGACCATCTGTCATAAATAATAAAGGCGTAATAGGTTGTTGTAAGTCAGTAGCAAATCCAGGATATACTAATGTTTTAATATCTACATTTTTATATGATGATTTACCTTTAATTACTATTTGTTCTTTATCATCATCGATATCAATATCAACACCTAATTCATTTAGTTTAACTGTGAGCGCTTCTAAATGTTTAGGTACAATATTTTTAATTGTTACTTCGTCACCACAAGCAGCGGCAATACACATATACGTTCCCGCTTCAATTCTATCAGGAATCACTTGATATTCAGCTCCATGTAACTCTTCAACACCACTGATTTTTAGAGTACTCGTACCGGCGCCTTTGATATTTGCGCCTAAGCTATTTAAAAAGTTTGCTACATCTACTACTTCTGGTTCTTTGGCAGCATTTTCAATCGTTGTTTGCCCTTTTGCATGAACAGCTGCAAGCATAATGTTGATGGTTGCACCAACACTTACCATATCTAAAAAGATGTTGGCTCCGTGCAATTCTTTTGCTTCTATTTTCATTGATGTATCACTTGATTCATCAATTTCAGCACCTAAAGCTTTAAATCCTTTAATGTGTTGATCAATTGGACGTGGGCCCAATGGACAACCACCTGGTAAACCAATCACACATTTTTTAAAGCGACCTAACATGGCTCCCATCATGTAATAAGAAGCACGTAAAGATTCAACTTTGTTATTTGGTAACGGTGCATTTTTAATGTCTGTTGTATCAACTTCTAATGTTTTACCATTAAGATTTGTTTTAATATTTAAATCTTCTAATAAACTCACTAGTGTTTCAACATCTGAGATTTGCGGTAAACCGTCAATTTTCACTTGTCCTTGCGCTAATAGAGTAGCTGGAATAATAGCTACGGCACTATTTTTTGCACCACTAATTGTAACTTCACCCTTTAGTGGTTGACCACCTCGGATTTTAATTACTTCTTGACTCATTTATTTTTTCTCCTTTATTCGCCTTTTGTAAAATTATACATAATTCGCATTATAAATTATATATTATTTATTTGTAAAATACTAACTTTTAAAAAAACTTAGCAATTATAATATTAATATCCAAAAATCTAATATTTCATATAACGGATTGATAACACTATTATAAATCAATTTATACAATTATTTAATTCTGTTTTTTCATAAATTTTAAAAAGAGATAATTTATTTTTTATAAATCATGAGTCAGTAATTGATTAACATTCAGCATGACTAACTTTATACAAATACTTTAATAATATATCGTAAAATTTTTGTATAAAATAAAAAAACTGTCAACAAAGCGAACACTTTGCTGACAGTTCAGGTTGCCTTAACCTTTAATAATAATTATTTTATTTAGCGCGATTAGACGTACCAAACTCTCTAATTTTGCCTTTTACTGTTTCTTTAATAGCTTCACGTGCTGGACCTAAGTATTTGCGAGGATCGTAAACTTCTTTATCATTGTTCAATACATCTCTAACAGCTTTAGCTGAAGCAATTTGATTTTCAGTATTTACATTAATTTTTGCAGTACCATAAGGGATTGCTTTTTGAATATCTTTAGTTGGAATACCTGTACCACCATGTAAAACAAGTGGTAATCCAGTTGATGCACCAATTTCTTCCATTTCTTTGAAGCCTAATTTAGGTTCGCCTTTATAAGGACCATGTACTGAACCTAATGCTGGTGCTAAAGTATCAATACCAGTTCTTTCGACTAATTCTTGACATTCTTTAGGATCGGCATAGATGATACCGCCTACAACATCATCTTCTTGTCCACCCACTGTTCCTAATTCAGCTTCAACTGACACGCCATGTTGATGTGCATATTCTACTACTTTAGAAGTAATTTCAATATTTTCTTCAAATGGGCTATGTGAAGCATCAATCATTACTGAAGTAAATCCAGCATCAATAGCTTCTTTACATTTTTCAAAACTTGAACCATGATCTAGGTGGATAGCTACTGGTATAGTAATGTTTAAATCATGCATTAAACCTTCTACCATTTTAACTACTGTATAAAAACCACTCATATAACGTGCAGCACCTTCGGAAACACCTAAGATCACTGGCGCGTTCTCTTCTTGAGAAGCTTCTAAAATAGCTTGTGTAAATTCTAAGTTATTTAAGTTGTATTGACCAACCGCATAACCATTTTCTTTCGCATCGATTAACATTTCTTTCATTGAAACTAATGGCATGAAAGTTCCTCCTTGTATCCAATTACATAAATTTTCAAAAATTATTATAGCAGATAATATTTTTTATTGCATGCTTAATTTAAAAATAATTGATAACTTTTGAAGCTTCATTGCATAAAATATTATATTTCATTACAATACTAATGAAATGGAGGATAATCATGTCAAAGATACTACAAACACAATTAACGGGTATATTTAATCGTTTAGAAGACCAAGCGTTAGACATACAAATGGCTGCTCAATGTTTAATCCAAGCTATTGGTGGAGAAGGATATGTATATATTAATGGTTATGGAGATTTAAAATTTTTTGAAACTTTTATATTAGAAAGTGATGAAAAATTAAATTCTAGTAAAAAATTGAGTGAATTAAACAGTTTAAATGATTTAGACACAACTGATCGTGTATTTTTATTCTCTCCTTTTTATACTAAGGAGGTTGCTCAAGATGTTCAACAATTAATAGACAAAGATATTGATTTTGTATTAGTATGCAATCGTCCTAAACAAGAAGATTTCCCTGAACATCTTATGCATTTTGTAAACTTATCAACTCCGCGTCCGATTGTATATACTGAGGATTACGATAAAATTGTACAACCTCATACAATGGCGTTTAATTACATTTACTATGATATATATACACAAATGATTGAAATGACTAGAGACTTGGAATTATAAATTAACTTTATAATCATTAGCGCCTAACATGTACAACCTTTATCTTCTATATAAATTGATATAAATGAAGCGGAATAGACTACTTTTAAAGTCTATTCCGCTTCTATTTTGATATTTTAATTTTGTTGGTGTTTATAAGCAGCTTCTACAAAAGCTTTGAAAATTGGCTGTGGTCTATTAGGTCTAGATAAGAATTCCGGATGGAATTGACAAGCAATGAAGAAATCATTTTCTGGAATTTCTACCATTTCCACTAAACGACCATCTGGACTAGTACCAGAAAAGACCATTCCTTTATCTTCTAATTGTTCTCTATAAGCATTATTAAATTCATAACGATGACGATGACGCTCTTCAATATTTGTTTCATTATAAATGTCATGTGCCAAAGTATGATCTTTAATAGTACATGGATAAAGACCTAAACGTAATGTGCCACCTAAATCTTCGATATCTTTTTGTTCAGGTAACAAATCAATAATTGGATATGGTGTATTTGGATCAAGTTCTGCTGAATGAGCATCTTTAAGTCCTACAACATTTCTTGCAAATTCGACAGTTGCTAATTGCATTCCTAAGCAAATACCAAAATAAGGTATATTATTTTCCCTTGCATATTTGATAGCTGAAATTTTACCTTCACTCGCTCTAAAACCAAAGCCACCAGGAACTAAAATTCCATCAACATCACTTAAATAACTCTCTACATTTTCGTCTGTCACTTCACTTGAATCAATCCATTTTACTACAACATCTTTTTTCAATGGATAACCTGCATGTTTTAGTGATTCCACCACTGACAAGTATGCATCTTGTAAACTTACATATTTACCAACTAAGCCAATAGTAATCGTACCATCTAATGAATTAACGGTATCTAATAAATATTGCCATTCATCTAATTGTGTATCGTATTTAGCATCTAAATCTAAGCGTTTAATTACAATATCGTCCATATTTTGAGCACTTAATTGTAATGGGATTTCATATAATGACGATGCATCTCTACATTCAATAACACTTTCTTTATCTATATCACAGAATAAAGCAATTTTATCTTTTAAATCTTGAGTCATTTCATATTCTGTTCGAACAACAATTAAATCAGGTTGAATACCTAAACCACGTAATTCTTTTACACTATGTTGTGTTGGTTTAGTTTTCATTTCTCCAGCTGCTTTAATGTATGGAAGTAATGTACAATGAACATACATAACATTCTCACGGCCAAGGTCACTTCTAATTTGGCGAATAGCTTCAATAAATGGAAGAGATTCAATATCACCTGTTGTACCGCCTATTTCGGTAATGACCACATCCGCATTTGTACTTTCTCCAGCCAATAATAAGCGTTCTTTAATTTCATTTGTAATGTGTGGAATCACTTGAACTGTTCCACCTAAATAATCTCCACGACGTTCTTTTTTTAGCACATGTGAATATACTTTTCCCGCAGTGACATTCGAATATTTATTTAAATTGATATCTATAAAACGTTCATAATGTCCTAAGTCCAAGTCAGTTTCAGCGCCATCATCTGTAACAAATACCTCTCCATGTTGATAAGGACTCATTGTACCAGGATCAACATTTAAATATGGATCAAATTTTTGAATTGTTACTTTAAGTCCTCTGTCTTTTAACAATCTTCCTAGAGAAGCGGCTGTGATACCTTTACCTAAAGATGAAACTACTCCGCCGGTTACAAAGATAAATTTTGTCATTGTCTGACCTCCTAATTTATTAAGGGTTGCTTCCTTACTCTATCTCTACAAAATTTAAACATTTCCTAAAAATAAAAAAATCGCTCCCTCTCACATATTTGTAAGGGGAGCGTATAACATTTATACACGTGTCCTAATTAAAGGAGCCCGAATAAAATTTTAACATTTTTCATTCAAAAGTCAATTAAAACTAATATTTAGTCATTAAAATCTTCTGCATCTTCAAATGCTTCTTCTTCACCTTCAGCGATGTCGTCATCATCATCTTCTTCAATAACGATATCTGAACCGTCAATATCTTCTTCATTATCATCAGAATCATCTAATGTTTCTTGATCATCCGTTTGAGCTGGAATATCATCGTCATCATCCATTTCATCGTCGCCAAGTAACTTAAGATTTTCATCTTCTTCATCATCGTCATCAAGAATATCAAATTTTTGAATTGTTGGTGCAATTTTTTCTTCAATATCATCTACTGAATACCAATCACGTAATCCCCATTGATTTTCACCAACATTTAAGAAACGTCCATCTGTATTTAAGTCAGTATAAAATTGTACAATACGATTTTCAATTTCATCATATTCATAATTACCGAGACTTTTAAATTCGTCAATAATATCATAGAGATTCATTGTTGACCCTTTATCGTGTAATAAAGTATAAGCCATATCGATAAATGATTTTTCATCAACCATTTCTTTAGTATAATCTTGAATTTTCATTATAACTAAACTTCCTTTCAAAGGATTTTATTATCTTTACATTGCTTTTATTAATAGTAACAAAGATAAATTATAAATGACATTTTATGATTTCGCAATTGCTATTCAATTAGTAATTAATATATTTTTTGAAAATAACTAAGTCATCTGATTGATCTGTCTCAACAAAGCCGCTACTAATACATAATGGCTTAAGTTCATTATTTTCCCCAAATAATGTAATACCTATACTTCTTATTTCTTTAAAATGTTTACGTACATATGTAGGAAGTTGTCTTAAAGCACTCCCAGCAATCCCCTCTTTTCTTTGATCTTTATAGACTTCTATTGCAGCGATGTTTAGATGAGTATCTAGATGTTCGAGTGCAATAAATCCAACTTTTTGATCATCTTTTAATAAATCAATAATTTGATACATTGCAATATTTGAATTTTTATTCTCAACTAATTTCAATGACGATACATGTTTAGAATCCAAATCTAAATAGTATAAACGTTCTTTACCGATGGGTCCTTCTTCTTTAGTAGCAGTATGCATGAATCCAGCACGTTCATATACATTCCATGCCCCTTCATTTTCAGTATCAACAACTAAATATAAATGATTGAAATCTGGAAATAATAGTTGAACATATTGAGGTAAATACATCATCATAGTTGTACCATAGCCTTGTCCTTGAAATTTTTCATTAATAGACAATGATCGAACATAAACGACATGCTCAGGTGTATCATATCCTTCATGTTGATAATACTGATGAAGTATGAAGAATCCTACTACATCTCCATTTTCATTAATGGCAATATTAGCTACTCGATTTTCATCTTTTAAAGCATCTTCTAATACAGATTTAGGTAATGATGAATAAATTTGTTGTCGTTCGCTTAATTCAAAGTTTAAGACATCATCGCGATATTGTTCTTCAAATTCCTGAATTGTAATATTTTCAAATTGCTTTACTATACTCATAAAATTAACCCCTATATCTCAAAGTTGTTTTAATAATATCATATATAACCTTTAAATCTTATAAAATAATCTATTTACTCTAATATTTACTATTTATTTTATAATATTGTAAAATAATTGCAATTCGTCAAAATTATTATAGTATTAACATGTCATATATTAATTTTAGAGGTGAAAAAAATGAGAGTAGGTATCGATGCCGGCGGTACATTAATTAAAATAGCAATGGAAGATGATACACACCGTACATTGTCAACTGAATTAACAACAGATATAAATAAAGTCATTCAATGGTTAAACCAAAATGAATTCGAAAAAATCAATTTAACAGGTGGTAACGCAGGCGTTATTGCTGAAAACATCAAACAATCATCCCAAATATTTGTTGAATTTGATGCTGCTTCAAAGGGATTAGGTATTTTACTTAAGGAGCAAGGCCATCATATTAATCAATACATATTTGCAAACATAGGTACTGGTACATCTTTACACTATTATAATGGTCACCATCAAGAACGTGTAGGCGGAATTGGTACGGGTGGCGGAATGATTCGAGGTTTAGGTTATTTATTGACTGAAATATCTGATTATGAAACACTTACAAATCTCGCTCAATCTGGAAATAGAGATATTATCGATTTAAAAGTTAAACATATATATAAAGATTCTGAACCGCCTATTCCTGGTGAACTCACTGCTGCAAACTTTGGCAATGTACTAAATAATATGAATGAACATTTTACTAACTCAGATAAATTAGCATCTGTCGTGGGTGTCGTTGGCGAAGTGATTACAACGATGGCGATTACAGTAGCTCGTGAATGTCAAACAAAAAATGTTGTTTATATTGGGTCTTCTTTTAATAATAATCCCTTACTACGAAAAGTTATTGAGGATTATACTGTTTTACGAGGATGTCATCCTTTTTATATTGAAAATGGTGCATTTTCAGGTGCAATCGGTGTCCTTCATTTAAGCTAATTCAAACTAAAAACATTAACATAAAAATCCCAATAGATTTCTTAAAAAAGAAACCTATTGGGATTTGATTTAAAATGATAATTCATTAGATACTTTTTGTGGAGAAACAATGGTGCCTACGACTCCAGGTTTTAAGTCTACTGCGACAGCTTGATCATTATCTCTTAATTTATCAAGCCATTCACTAAATACACTACCTTCAATTTCGATTAAATCACATTCTTCAAAATCTTTATCACGAACTTTTCGTGCCCGATTTTTAATACTCCATACAGGCATAATATTAGGTTTTTGATTTTCTTTATCACTAATAAGAATAAATCTTTTTTCCCCTTTACGTGTTAAGCCAAAAACATGATTTTCTTTTGAAATATCTTTTGCAAATTCTTTAAGACGAATTTTGTCTAATTCAGACATGAGTTCATTCATCATGTCTACAACTTTGACAATATGTCCCTCTTCTTTACTTGAAGTATTGATTAAAATTTTATCACTTTCATCAAACAATTCATCCATATCATACGTAACGAACGTATCAATATCAATATTTAATAGTCGATCAAATTGAATGTCTGAGTGATTTAAATACTCTTTTGCGATGTCTTCATTCGTCCACATTCCTGTGTAATCACCATCTTCATGATGAATACGAATTAATTTTTTATTTTTACTAGCCAAAATAATGACTTCATTAATTAATATCTCTTTGAAATAGTCATTATGCTTATATTCCATTACAAACCCTCTCTCTTAATATACTAATTAAATGTTAAATTATATTAAAATTAACGTCAAACATCCATATTTTTTTTTATAATTAATTTAACCTATACTCTAACTTAATTAGTATCATCAAGTTCACTAATAAATGCTTGTTCTAATTGTTCAACTTCTTCTTTAGAATCAGCATTCCATATACATCCAAAGCGAGAATTCACTTCATCTTTACCAAACCAATCACCGTCATAATACGAAAGAGGATAAAGCACGCCTTGTTTAACATATTTTAAAATAACATTGAAGAAACGAGTATTATCTCCTCTTGAAAAATAACTATAAAATTTTTGATAGTTAGGATTTAATTCATCTTGTAATAGTAGCATGCTTGTCGAACCATTTTGTCTAAAATTCAAATCTATAGCAAATACATTATCATTTTCATCTAATAATAAATCAAATCCTGCCACACCAATAAAGCCTAAGTTCACTCCATTTTGCATAATTTCACGACCAGCTTGAATCACTTTTTCTGGAACATCATGCACATTTTCATTTCCTGCGTATAGACCATATTTATCAGTAATTTGATGGGCAGTACCTAGATAGGTGATACCTATTTCTTTAGAATATGCAAATTGGACACAATAATTTTTAACTGCTTCTATTTTTTGTTCAATGATTAAATTATCGGTAGCATGGGCCGCTTCAAATATTCGTTGAGTTGCTTTTTCTAAGTCTTCGTCGTTATAGCAAATCATTACGCCATAACCACCTGCAGTTGGTAATTCATCTCCTGGCTTAATTACAAAAGGATAATCCCAATCTTTGATACGACCTTTGAAATCTCTAATTGACACAATTTCACGGTCTGGTAAATATTTATGATTTGTCCATTCAGGAATACGTGATTTATTATTTAAAGCTACAAAAACGTCTTTATCAATGGCATACGCTTCGTCATCTACTATGTCATTGTTTTCGATATATTGAAAATATATTTTTTTCCCTTCTTTATTGATAATCTCTTGTAACAAGCGTTCATACGTTTCACGATCTCTAAATGTATAAAGATGCTTTGGTATTTTTTTACCAATAAAATCAAATAGTTGTTGTAACTTATCTGTAATACTCGCTTCGTGTACAACAATCGGCATATCCTTAGCGATAATCATTTCACGACCAGTCAAAAAATTAGACTGATGCTCTTCTGTTGTGAGCCAAGGATTCAATGCATAAGAAGGCCTTGAATTATATACAATATTTTCATTATACAAATCACTTAACGTTAACTTTGGAACACTATATTCATTTTTCATTTATTTACCCCTTTATTTGAGAATGTTGCTCTACAACCTCATCAAATAGTTTTTTATTTTCAATTAATTCTAGTCCCATAAGAGCAATAATTTTTGCGCCTCGAATCAAAGCTTGATCACCATGAACACTTGCAGCTGCTTCTCTAAAACGGTGTGTATGACCTACTAAATTTCTTGAACCAATTTTAACATGTGGATGAATCGTAGGAACTATATGACTAACATTTCCTGTATCTGTCGAACCAAAACCAAAATCATCATAACTTACTTCTTCGCCAACTTCTATGGCGTATTTTTCAAATAATTCGTCTAGTTTAGGTGTTTTTATAAATTCATTTACACCATTTTGAATAGGACCAAATTCATAGTCACAACCCGTTTGGATGGCTGCACCTCTTGCAATTTGATTAACACGTTCTGTTAAAATATCAAGTTCTTTTCTAGTAGTGGCACGTGTATAAAATCTCGCATGTGTATAATCAGGTATAATATTAGCAGCTTTACCTCCATCTAAAATTACACCGTGTACACGATGACTTTTCTTAATATGTTGACGTAATTGAGCTACACCATTGAAATAAGAAATCATCGCATCTAATGCATTTAAAGCCTCATCCGCATTTTCTGAAGCGTGGGCGCTTTTACCATAAAATTTAATATCAAGCACATCAACGGCTAATGTATTTATCGTTGGATATGTTTCATTTCCAGGATGAATCATAAGTGCAATGTCAATATCATCAATCACACCGGCTTTTACATATGAAGCTTTTGCACTTCCATTTTCTCCACCTTCTTCGGCAGGACATCCTAATACAACTACTTTTCCACCAACATGATCGATGACTTGTTTAAGTGCTATTCCTGCTAATACACTTGCTGTCCCAATGATATTGTGGCCACATGCATGACCTAAACCAGGTAAAGCATCATATTCAGCTAAATATCCTATAGTTGGTCCTTCTTTTTCAGACTGGTAAGTTGCAATGAACCCAGTAGCATGTCCGGCAATATCCGTTTCTATCTCAAAATCATTTGCTCTTAATTGATCAATCAATGTTCTTGATGCAAATATCTCTTCATTGCCTAACTCAGGACGCTCGTGTATACGATGGCTTATTTCGACATAATCGTACTTTTTATTCTCTATATAGTCTAATATCTCTTGTTTACTACTCATCAATCTATACTCCTTTTATACACGAATATTAATATCCATATTTATTTAGACATCAAGTCAATCCATTTCTTGATGTATCTTTAAATTTAATTATTACTTATTTTATCGGATTTACTATAGATTGTCATCACATTCATTTGAATTTACAAAATTTTCTTACAATAAGCATTTGAATTACTTGATTAAGAAAATTGTAAATGATTAGCACTCTTGTTACAATCATATTATTCAAGCAATGTATTTATAGGAGGAAATAAATATGACTAAAATGAACGTTGAAAGTTTTAATCTTGACCATACAAAAGTAGTTGCACCATATATTCGCTTAGCAGGCACAATGGAAGGGATTAATGGAGACGTTATCAAAAAATATGATTTACGTTTTAAACAACCAAATAAAGCGCATATGGATATGCCAGCGCTACATTCATTAGAACATTTAATGGCTGAAAATATTAGAAATCATTCTGATAAAGTTGTAGATTTAAGTCCTATGGGTTGTCAAACTGGTTTTTATGTTTCATTTATTGATCACGATGATTATGAAGATGTATTAAATATTATTGAAAAAACTTTAAATGATGTGTTAGAAGCTACAGAAGTTCCTGCTTGCAATGAAGTTCAATGCGGTTGGGCTGCTAGTCATTCTCTTGAAGGTGCTAAAGCACTCGCAAAAGAATTCTTAGATAAGCGTAATCAATGGGACGACATTTTTGGTGAAGGCAAATAATTAATAATTAAATAAACAATACCCTACCTAAATGCTTTAGGTAGGGTATTGTTTATTTAAGTTTTATTATAATTTTTTTACAATAGCTATTAAAATGAATTGAAGTGGTAATCTTAAGTATAATGCCCACTTAGGAATAGATTTATTTCCTAATGGTAATTGCTTTCTTGCCATGTAAATGTTTCCTGGAAAAACCGCAAGTAAAAATGCATTAATACCTTTTTTCAACCAATCCGCAGGTTTTTTAGCTAATAACATAACTCCAAAGAACATTTCAAATACGCCTGTCACTAAAACTGCTGTTTTTCGTAATGGTAAATACTCCGGTACAATCGATCTAAATTGACGTTCCTTTGTAAAATGTAGTATTCCTGCTGTTCCAAATGCTAAACCTAACAAATATCTCATTATTTTCATAATTATTCAACTCCCATTTCTTTTAAATAACTTTTTCCGTATTTTGGCAATTCAACATTGAAATTATCTGCAATTGTTGCACCAATAGAACTAAATGTTGTATCTCCTGATAATTCATGGTATGCATCTATTTTAGGGCTAAACATAAGCACTGGAATATATTCTCTAGTATGATCTGTTCCCTCTGCAATTGGATCATTACCATGATCAGCAGTAATAATCACTAAATCATCTTCTTGTAAATTATCAATTAATTCTGGTAAGCGTTCGTCAAAATCTTTAATGGCTTGTGCATAACCTTCTTTATCACGACGATGACCATATAAAGCATCAAAATCAACAAGATTTAAGAAACTTAATCCATTAAAGTCTTTTTTGACAACTTCTATTAACTTATCCATTCCATCCATATTATTTTTTGTACGAATGGCTTCAGTTACACCTTCGCCATCATAGATGTCATTGATTTTACCAATAGCAATAACATCATAATCACTATCTTTTAATGTATTCATAACAGTTTTACCAAATGGTTTTAAAGCATAATCATGACGATTAGATGTACGAGTAAAGTTTCCTGGTTCACCAACATATGGACGTGCAATAACACGGCCAATTAAGTACTTAGGATCCTTAGTTAATTCACGAACCTTTTCGCAAATATCATACAATTCTTCAAGTGGGATAATATCTTCATGTGCAGCAATTTGAAGTACTGGGTCTGCACTAGTATAAACAATTAAATCCCCTGTTTTCATTTGATGTTCGCCTAATTCATCAATAATTGCAGTACCTGAAGCAGGTTTATTTGCTACAACTTTTCGACCTGTCATTTCTTCAATCTCTTGAATTAATTCGTCAGGAAATCCATTTGGATAAACTTTAAATGGTTGCATGATATTTAGTCCCATAATTTCCCAATGTCCTGTCATCGTATCTTTTCCAACAGAAGCTTCACTTAATTTAGTATAAAAAGCACCTGGTTGTTCAACTTTATTGACTACTGGCAAATCTTCAATATTACCTAATCCTAATTTTTCTAAATTAGGTAATGATTGGTTAAAACCTTCTAACGTGTGTTTTAATGTGTGTGAACCTTCATCATTAAAAGCTGCAGCATCAGGTGCTTCACCAATACCTACTGAATCCATGACAATTAAATGTACTCTTTTAAATGGTGTCGTCATATTTAACACTCCTACTCTGTAATTATTTTATGAATTAATGTTGGTGTTTTTGCTTGCGCTTTAATTTCGATACTTTCGTCAAGTTTCTTAATTACATCATCAACATTTTCACGATTACTGTGAATCGTTAATAAAGACTCTCCTTCATTGACGTTGTCTCCTACTTTCTTATTCAACACAATGCCAACACTTAAATCTATGTCATCTTCTTTCGTTTGTCTTCCCGCACCTAACATCATTGAAGCAACGCCAATTTCATTAGCAATAAGCTCTGAAACTACACCACTTGATTTTGCTTTATAATCAATTTGATATTCGGCAGTCGGTAATAACTCCGGTGAATCGACAACTGAAGCATCGCCACCTTGATTTTCTAAAAATGTTTTGAATTTATCTAATGCTGAGCCATTTTCAATGGCTTCATTGAGCAATTGACGCGCCTCTTCAAGTGTACTTGCTCTTTCAGCAAGTACGACCATTTGTGAACCAAGCGTTAATACTAATTCAGTTAAATCTTCAGGTCCTTGACCATTTAATGTATCAATCGCTTCTTTTAATTCTAAAGCATTCCCAATCGCACGACCAAGTGGTTGGCTCATATCTGAAATAATAGCCATTGTATTTCTACCAACATTATTTCCTATGCTAACCATAGCATGTGCTAAAGCCTCGGCATCTTCTAATGTTTTCATGAATGCACCATTTCCAGTTTTAACATCTAGGACGATTGCATCAGCACCCGCGGCAATTTTCTTACTCATGATAGATGATGCGATTAGAGGAATAGAGTTAACTGTTCCTGTAACATCTCTTAATGCGTATAGTTTCTTATCTGCAGGTGTTAAATTGCCTGTTTGTCCAATCACTGCAACTTGATCTTCATTAACAAGTTTAATGAAGTCCGCTTCAGAGATTTCAACATGAAACCCATCAATAGATTCTAATTTATCAATCGTACCACCCGTATGTCCTAAACCACGGCCACTCATTTTGGCAACTGGCACTCCCACTGCAGCTACTAATGGTGCCAACACTAATGTCGTCGTATCTCCAACGCCACCAGTTGAGTGTTTATCTACTTTAATACCATTGACTTTTGATAAATCAATAACATCACCTGAATTAACCATTGCCATAGTTAAAGCTGCACGTTCTTCTTCATTCATATCTTGGAAGAAAATCGCCATAGCTAAACTTGAGGCTTGATAATCTGGGATATCTCCTTCCGTGTAGCCTTTGATAAAGAATTCAATTTCCTCTTTAGATAATGATTTTCCATCGCGTTTCTTTTCAATAATATCTATCATTCTCATCATTCTGAACTCCTCTCAAAATAAGCTGTTGTATCTGTATGCTGTTACATCAACTGCATGATTAATAATCAGAATCTGACTCTAAACCTTGAATAATTTGGACACCAGCACTCGCACCTATACGTGTAGCGCCTGCGTCAATCATTTTATTGAAATCTTCTAAATTACGTACGCCACCTGAAGCTTTAACCTCTAATTCGTCTCCCACAGTGTCTTTCATTAATTTCACATCTTCTGGTGTAGCGCCTCCCCCAGCAAAGCCAGTTGATGTTTTAACGAAATCTGCACCAGCAGCTTTTGCTAGTTCACTTGCTTTCACTTTTTCATCGTCTGTTAAAAGAACAGTTTCAATAATAACTTTCACTATTTTTCCATTAGCTGCGCCAACTACGCCTTCGATATCTTTTTGAACGTCTTCATATCTTCCATCTTTAAGTGCGCCTATATTGATAACCATATCAATTTCTGACGCGCCATTTTTAATCGCATCTTCTGTTTCAAAAATCTTTGTAGCGGTTGTTGTAGCTCCAAGTGGGAACCCAATCACTGTACATACAAGCACATCAGAATTCACAAGCTGTTCAGAAGCATACTTAACGTGGGTTGGATTAACGCAAATCGATTTAAAATGATACGCCTTAGCTTCAGAAATAATTTTATCAATCTGTTGACGTGTTGATTCCGGTTTTAAAAGTGTATGATCAATATATTTTGAATATTCCATAAAAATTTCCTCCAATGTATTGCTCGAAAGCCAACTGTATTAACATAATTTATATGTTTCTCTCATTTATATGGTACAAAAATTCGCAAAAATTTTAAACAAATGTTATCTTTATTTTGAATAAAAATGTTAAGGAGAAGATATTCATGACAAACGGTACACCTCATATTCAACCTAATGGAACTAAAATTGCTAAAACAGTATTAATGCCTGGGGATCCATTACGTGCAAAATATATTGCTGATAACTTTTTAGAAAATGTTGAGCAATTTAATGAAGTACGTAATATGTTTGGATACACTGGCACATATAAAGGTAAAGAAATCTCAGTAATGGGTTCAGGTATGGGTATTCCAAGTATTGGAATTTATTCGTATGAGCTTTATAATTTCTTTGATGTTGATACAATTATTCGAATTGGTTCATGTGGTGCATTACAAGAGAATGTGAATTTATATGATGTCATTATTGCTCAAGCTGCTTCAACTAATTCAAATTATGTAGATCAATTTAATATTCCTGGTCACTTTGCTCCAATTGCAGATTTTGAGTTAATTACTAAAGCTAAACAAGTTGCTGATGATATCGGAGCAGTTACACATGTTGGAAATATTTTATCATCAGATACGTTTTATAATGCCGATAAACATTTTAACGATAGTTGGAAGAACATGGGTATCTTAGGTATTGAAATGGAATCAGCTGGCTTATATTTAAATGCAATTCATGCTGGTAAAAAAGCATTAGGTATTTTTACTGTAAGTGATCATATCTTAAGAGATGAAGCTACATCAGCTGAAGAACGTCAAACATCATTTACTCAAATGATGGAAATTGCTTTAGAAATCGCTGAATAATCACTTATCAATGTTAATATTAAAAGTTAAAAGAGCCATTGTAGACGTTTTATCGTCCACAATGGCTCTTTTTAAAATAGAATATTTAAACTAAATAAGATTTAAACATCCAATTATGTTTATCTACTGATGTTTGCATGCCAATAAACATATCTTCTGAAACATCGTCTCCTGCTTCTCCTGCAACTTCAATTGCTTTTCCAAGTTGTTTAGAAATTTGAGTTAAATCTTCAGAGAAAGCTTTAACCATTTCTTCAGCAGTGTAATGTGTTTCTGCTTCTTTTACAATTGAAAGTTCTAAACTTTCTTTTAATGTTGCTACTGGGTTACCTCCAATTGCTAAAATACGTTCTGCTAAATCGTCTACATATTGACTAGCTTCATTGTATAATTCTTCAAATTTTTCATGTAATGAGAAGAAATTAGGACCTTTAACATACCAATGGAAGTTGTGTAATTTTGTATATGCTACTGTCCAGTTTGCTACTTGTTGATTTAATTCTTTTACTACATCTTGTTGAGTCATCGAATCTCTCCTTTTTTGTACTTTTATACAGTCAAGTCTCTCTTTTACAATCATAATTATATTATAATAATTATAATCTGTAAAGTCATTTTACACACGCAATTAAAAAACATTAATACTTATGAATAAATATATAGAATCATTATCAAAAGCTTTATAATATATAATCAAAATATATAGATATTATCAATTAAAAAATAGTTTTCTCATTTATTGTCTATCATCATCAATAAAGAATGATTTTTCATATGCGTTTGGTTTATGCCAATGTGTTTTCCACATTTTATCTCTATTATTAGCAAACAGTCGATAACCTAAATTTCTTATTGGTAATGGCATTACTCTAAGTAGTATGCCTAACCATTTTTTACTACTTAATGTTGTGATTAATTTTGCTACTGCAGTAGTCTCGTAATATAAACGATCTCCTTCTTGTAGTATCACACTATTTTTATTTTTAGCTTCGGGATGTTGTTTAAATAAATGTTGTCCCGCCTCTCCTTTTAAAGTCGCAAACTCATAATTTTTAGGTAAACCATGTTGTATTAGCCAAATACAATAATTATAACAATACACACAATTTCCATCGTAATAAACGATTGGCATGTTCCGTCACCTTCCTTTTTAACCTATTTAATATATTCCTTTTACAAGGACTCATTAAACACAGAAAAAGTGGATATAGAATTTATTTCAAATTCTATATCCACTTTAACTAATTATACATTATGCTGTTTTTATCTAACTTGTTTGACATTATGCATCATGGTTCACTTTTACAATACGTGTATATTTTAAAAATTGTTGTGAATATTTATTTTTGATATCTTCTAACTTTTCGTATGTTACGCCAATAATATGCCAATTAGGATTAAAATGATAAAAAGAATTTTTTTCACGAGACCAAGTAATCATGTTACCGTCTTTATTATATCTAGGTAATGTAACTTCGTACCCTTCTAAAACATTAATATAAGTTTGAAATATATCTGGATCAAGTCTATTAAAGTTATCAATCACTAAGTAACTTTTGTCATTTTTAGGCATAAGTTGTGTAATAAAACCTTCTCTATAATATAAAGCACCTGTCTCATTAGGTAGATATTTGCCATATAACATATCTTCACTAAAGTCAGGGTGACCACTAGTAATAACTGGATTAGCATTCGTTTTTTGTAAAAGATTATTGGCTGCTTTCAAACCTTCTTCACGTTTATCTACAACGAGTAAAATAAAAGGTTTAATGGTCTCATCATGATCCGTATTGAATCCTGGTTTTTTAATAGTCTCAAATGGTGTTCTAATCCCATCATTTTCACTCATGTCTATAATAGCATCGTATTGTGCTTGACTCATACTTGCTATTGCTTGCTTAGCATTTTCTTGTAAAAAGTATAAGTTCTTTAATTTAGGATGTTTATTTAGTGCTCCTAATGTAACAGGAGTGATATTCTTTTCATAATAAATCTCAATTGCAGTACTATTAGTACGACCAGGAATTGGAGGTTTTTCATGAATATGACGAGATACTTCACCAATTCCTACGACCGATTGATTACTATTCTTATCATAAAATATTAAATTATCCCCTACTTCTAATTGGTTATAAAAATGATAACCATTCCGTTTAATTCCATTATAAGTATGTGTAAAAATCGTATAATGGGTATCAGGTTCAAATTTTTCAGTTTCAGATAAAAAGAAATATCGAGGTAATTGAATGTTACCTTTTCCTAACTCAACGATTAATTGAAACTCCTCTTTTGTGAGTTGATTTATTAACGTTTCTCGCATATTATTCATTCGATAATCTAGCACTTCACTACGTTTTAAATAGTCAGTAGTTAAAGGCTTTAACTCTTCATTAAATTTAAATTCAACTCTAATTTTATTTTGTGCTCCTGTTTGAACACTAATAATTTCCCCAATTCCTAATAATCCAGTATCTGTTTGTACTTGATAAAAAATCACTTGATCGCCAATTTTAGCTTTTTTGAACGCTCGAAAACCCTGAGTAGGATTGAACTGTGCTCCAGACTCAAATAAAGTTGTTTGTCCAACTAATGGTTCATTATGGTTCCATCTTGTATATCCACAATTTAACCAAAAGTAATTTACTTCTTCTGCCATCTAGAATCTCCTTCTTACTTATTTTAAATTTAGCATCTTTATTCATGTATATATTAATATTAATTTTAGCACCTATTAGTCATTTTTAGATCGCTTAAATTTAAATATATGAATAGTCTATAAGATTTCGTTTTTTTTATTTTATCATATTTTTTTAATAGAGTTGACGTATTATTAAATCACTTTTTAAATTCAAAAAAGTGAAATAGAATCATATGAATCCTCACAAAATTCCATTTCACTATTAAAATATACTATCTCATTATTTAAACATTATTAGATTTCCGATTAACAGGAAGCGGAAGATAAAAAACTTCTAGATTCAGCTATCACACAAGAAAATCATGCTAGATATAGAAATTATTCCAACACGTCTGCTTATAAATTAAATTGATTAACTAAATATAACTTATAATTAGAGTGAACTCTCCTTCAAATACGCTATCTAAATCTTCAGAAGTTAAAATAAAATTAGATCCCTTTTCTAGCTTAAAGATTTCACCATCTGTAATCACTTGTCCACGACCTTCTAATACAGAAATAAGACAAAATTCACGAGGCTTCATATAATTAAGCGTTCCACTTATTTCCCATTTAACCATTGTAAAAAAGTCATTAGATACAATTTGGCTACGTTTATGATTTTCTACAATTGTAGTTTCAGGTACTATAGTAGGTGCATTTGCAGTAAATTGAATCACGTCTAATGCTTTGCTAACTTCTAATGATGATCCATCAGTTCGATTACGTTCATAATCATATACTCTATATGAAATATCAGATGATTGCATTGTTTCATATACTAAAACGCCAGAACCTATAGAATGAAGCATTCCAGCTGGTATAAAATAAAACTCACCTGGTTTAACTTTGATTCTTTCTACTGCATCCAACACCGCGTCTTCTTTTATCTTATTCTCAAATGTTTCTTTTGAATCAGCAGAAGTACCGAGTATAATTTCAGCGTCTTCTTCTGCATCAATAATATACCAACATTCAGACTTACCATATTGACCATTTTCAAATTCATATGCATACGAGTCGTCAGGATGAACGTGAATAGATAGAGGATGTCTTGCATCCACTATTTTACATAATAAAGGGAAATCTTTACTTGGAAAGTCTCCAAATAATTCTCTATGATCATTCCATACTTGATCTAATGTTTGACCAGCATACTGACCATTTTCAATCATATTTTTTCCATTCGGATGTGCAGAAATACCCCAGCATTCTCCAGTTTGTTCACTTGGTATGTCGTAATTAAATTGATTTAACTTATTACCGCCCCATATTTTTTCAAAGAAAATAGGCTTTAAAAATAATGGCATGATTGCACCTCCTAAAACACGGTTATTGCTTCTCTCTTTATTTTAAAGTGAAATATCGTATTTAAATGATTATGTATAATTAGAACAATTGATGACCCACTTTATCTTTAAATTACTATCTATTTAAGCTTTTAATATATCAGATAACTAATTCTATATGAAAGCTGTTTCGCTTCTATCGTTAAACAAAAATTTTCACTCATATGTTTATTATATCAATTTCATTATTAATTTAATAGAAATTATATATATTAATAAAAAAGAATAGAACAGCAAGTTTTAAAACTCACTGTCCTACTCTAACACAGAACTTTTCATTTGTAATTAATTATCTAACTTAACTACTCAAAACGAGATAATGCTTCTTGAATAGATTGATGCCCTGAAAGAATTTGAAATTCTTTATTTTCAAATTTATTTTCAGAAGTCGCTACGTGTTTTAATACAGAAGCCACATCTTCGCGTGGAATTGTACTTCCTTCATCAAAATACAAGTCAGCTTTAATTTCACCAGTACCTGATTTATCTTCTAAACCACCTGGATGAACGATTGTATAAGTTAGTCCAGAATTTCTTAAATGATTATCTGCATAGTGTTTTGCAATTGTATAAGGTTTTAAATCTCCACTTGCATCAAATGCTTCACGACGTGAATCGTAAGTAGAAACCATTACATAATGTTTAACATTTGCTTTTTTACTTGCTTCAATCGTTTTCACTGCACCATCTAAATCAACAATGATTGTTTTATCAGCACCTGTGCTACCACCTGAACCAACTGAGAAAATAACTTTATCAAAGCCTTTGAATTTCTCAGTTAAATCATCAATACTATCTTTTTCTACATCTATTAAAATGGCATTAACACCTTGATCTTTTAACGCACTTTCTTGTTCTTCTTTACGAACACCGGCTGTAAAATCAACTTGATCTTCTTTTAATTGGTTAACCAATTTAGAACCTACGCCACCATTAGCACCAATAACTAATATACTCATAAACTTATTTCCTCCTTCAATTCATTTCATAGTTTATTAATACCACTTAGTATCATTTTTAAACTTATTTACTATATATCATTGACACTTAGACAAGGACACTATATATTAATATATGAATATATATTAATATATTAAAGAGGAGGTCTCATGTGATGTCCAATACAAATAAAGATAGAGATATATTTATAGATGAATACATGCTTAACCGTTTAACTGAGACATTTAAAGCGTTAAGCGATTATAACCGTTTACGTATTTTAGAATTGTTATATAAAGGTGAAGCTAGTGTTGGGCATATTACGCATACATTAAAATTAACTCAATCAAATGTATCGCATCAATTAAAGAGTTTAAAACAAGCAGGCCTCGTTAAATCGTCACGTCATGGACAATCCATGATTTATTCTATAGACGATCAACATGTTTCTACTTTATTAAAACAAGCCATTCAACATGCTCATCATCAAAGAGGTGAATAATAAATGTCTAATCACACACACCATCATAACCATACTCATAATCATGTCCATACCAATAACAAAAAGGTATTAACAATTTCTTTTATTATTATAGGCTTATTTATGATTGTTGAAATTTTAGGAGGAATAATAAATGTCTAATCACACACACCATCATAACCATACTCATAATCATGTCCATACCAATAACAAAAAGATATTAACAATTTCTTTTATTATTATAGGCTTATTTATGATTGTTGAAATTTTAGGAGGATTTATCGCTAATAGTCTTGCGCTATTATCAGATGGACTTCATATGTTTAGCGATACTGTTTCACTAGGAGTTGCTTTAATCGCATTTATTTATGCAGAGAAAAATGCTACTTCAACTAAAACATTCGGTTACAAGCGTTTTGAAGTCTTAGCTGCCTTATTTAATGGTATAACTTTATTAATTATTAGTGGCGTCATTATCATCGAAGCGATTAGAAGATTTTTCAATCCTATTAAAGTGCAATCCACTGAAATGTTTATTATTAGTGTGATTGGACTTATAGTGAATATTATCGTTGCAATAATCATGTTTAAAAGCGGTGATACGTCACATAACTTAAATATGCGCGGTGCTTTTATTCACGTTTTAGGAGACTTACTTGGTTCATTAGGTGCCATTATAGCATCTATTCTTATATACGTATTTAACTTTACAATTGCTGATCCTATCGCAAGCATTCTAGTTTCCATTATTATATTGAAAAGTGCAATCGGTATTTCACGTTCGTCACTTAATATTTTAATGGAAGGTACACCAAGTGACGTCAATTTAGATAAAATCATTAGTACAATTATAAATCATAATGAAATTTATAATGTCCATGATTATCACGTTTGGACTATTTCAAATGATATGAATGCGTTAAGTTGTCATGCAGTCGTCTCTGAAACTATGTCTGTTCAGGACTGTGAAGGACTTCTTAAAAAAATAGAACATGAATTACTTCACTTAAATATACAACATATGACAATTCAATTAGAAACAGCCCAACATGATCACGATACTTCAGTACTATGCTCTGGATTACATAAAGAGCACGCTCATCATTAAGACTACACAAACAATGTCCGCAGTTTACAATATAAGTAAAAAGTCGAACAGAATTCATATTAGTTTCTGCTCGACTTTTTTTACTTATATAAAATAATCGAAAATAAATTGTTTGCCTGGTACATGTTTTTCATCAAATCCTTGAAGAAATTCTTCATTATCATACGGTAATTTTACTCTTTCAACACTAAACTCATTTTCGTTAATTGTGACGATTCCATATACGGCATATTTACCATTATTAAGTCCTACTGAACCAGGATTGAAATAGGTTTTGTTATTATCATCATACAAGTGTAATTGATGATTATGTCCAAAAGCTATAAAATCCGCATCCTTATCTTCAAATAATTTAACTATCTCTTCTTTTTGATTATCTACAATAGGTTCAAATGGTTGTTTACCAATCCCCTCTTCTAATCTTTGATTTTCAATTTCATAATGTATAAATAAACATTTTTTCCCACAAATTGTTTTTTCTAAATATCTTGGTAGTGTATTTAATACATCATAGTAATCTTCATCCATTCGACTTTCAATCCATTGATGGTGTTCATAAAATTTATTTTTTAAATCTTCTGGATACGGTGTACCATTAACAATTGACATAATTGCTTCATCGTGATTACCAGCAATAATTTCCATATCATCTCGATCGAAAATCATATCTAATACTTTATTAGTCTCATGACCAATTCCAATATTATCACCTAAGTTAAAGATTTGATCGATATCTTCTCTATTATCAATATCATCTAAAACAGTTTGTAAGGCATCAAAATTACCATGAACGTCGGTTAAAATTGCAAATTTCACCATAAAGTCTCCTTTCATTATTAAATCATTAGCATATTTTAACACTTAAAACATAATATTGTTAGATATTAATTTAAAAAAAGCACAAATTCTGATATTGTGTATTATATTAACGTAAAGGAGTGCTTATTTTGTTTAAATTTCATAGTTTAGCATTTAAAAATGCTAAGTCACAACTCATAAAAACAATACTATTTAGTTTAGTAAGTTTTATTATTGTATTTGTGGCATTTGTGATTGCTAGAACTTTCTTCGTTCAAAACTTTATGCAGATGCAACTAGCAGCACAATTTCAACAGTCATCAGGCGCGTCATTAGTTATGATAATACTCGTCTTGGTCTTAGGATTATTATTTTTTATACTTGCAGGTTATCAATTACTTGCAGGGGCTTTTAATATTATGGCTAAAGCTATTGAAAAAGAAGCTGTTCAATTTTTTGATTTGTTTTTTGCTTTTAAAAAAGGAAAATATGTTAAAAGTCTTCTTTTAGCTTTAATTACTATTATTCTTTATGCTGTATTATATTTAATCACATTAGGATTAAACTTTTTATTTAATAAAGCTTTAACACCATTATTCACATCTATTCAACAGTCAGTAAGTACATCCGATCATGCTATTGGTATTTTACTTACTGTACAAATTATCTTAATTATCATTATGGGATTCATTCTTTCAATCGTATATTGGTTCTTCTTTATATTAATGATTAATTATACTGTGTCATTTGCACGTAAAAATGACTTAAGTGCTATAGGTCATTTTAAAGACGGCTTTAAAGGCATTAAAAATGGACGTAAAACTTGGTTCAAATTCTTTTTAGCTATCTTATTAATTAACCTACTCATTATTATCATTACACAACCACTTGGTACAATATTAACTGTATTAACCGGAAATATGTCCCAAAATGTAGCACAAGTGATTTTAATTATTGCTCAAACGCTTATTATTATTGTACGTTTAATTCTATATTTTGTAATTATAATGGGTATTGTTCAATATTTCTTACGTCGCGGTGAGAATGTGAAAAGACCTGTAAAAGAAAAGAAAAAAAGTAAACGAAAAGAAAAAAAAGAAATAAATCATGAAAAAGAAGCGTTAAAAAACGATCCTTCATCTTTTAATGAGACAAAAAATCATATTAAAGAAGACTTAAATCATCAAAAAAATTTGAATAACGATAAATAAATCACTATTTAACACAAAAGGTAAGAAAGCAGGTTTCTCCTACTTTCTTACCTTATTTTAATTTAAAAAATATTGTTCTAAATATAAAGCTGCGCCATCCTCTTCATTTGTATATTGTGTAGTATCATCAGTGATAGACTGAATTTCTGGACGTGCATTTTTCATTGAAACAGTGTATCCTCCAAATTCAAACATTGCTCTGTCATTATCGCTATCACCAATAACAAGTGTTTCTTCTTGTTTAATATCGAAATGATCTATCATTTCTTTAATTCCAGTGCCTTTATCCACTTGATAAGCCATCGTCTCAGCATTAAACCTTGAAGAATTAGATACGCTAATATTTAATAACACTTTATTTTGTATTAATTCATCTCTAAACGTTTTAATTTTATTTAACTTTTTGTTGAATAGATAAATTTTAGAATAGTCGTCATTTGGAATATCTTTTCTCCAATTAATTTTACCATTCATGGCATCTCGACGTGATTTCCATTCACTTTCACTCACTTCATTTTGTGGATGTTCACTATCAATCATATCTTCCATCCATGATTGATCTTCAATTAATGAAATTCTATCTCCTTCAAAAGGAAAAACTTCATAATAAATGTGTTGTTGTTGAGCTAGTTGCACGATTTTTTTTACACTATCTATTGTCAAACTATGTTTAAATAAAATTGTATCTTCAATATCGCCTCTTGTTCCATTAGAACTAATCATACCATCTACTTTAAAACCTTTTGGTACTAGACTATGAATTTCAGAATAAGAACGTCCTGTTGCTAGAAATACCTTATAATTTTTTTCTCTTAACTGATCAATTACTTCTTTTGTTTTTACAGTCGCTTTATTATCTTCATGCAATAGTGTTCCATCCATATCTAAGAATATTGCTTTAATATTTTCTAATGCCATCGTGATACCCTCCATCTAACTCTTTCTTAAAATTGTGACATTTATTTAACCAAAGTGCAAACTCAATTATGTTTTATATAAAGATGATATCGATTTCTATATTGAATAACTTCAATTTGGTTATTAAAAAATTTAGACATCATCGAATCAGTTAAAATATCTTTTGTTATTCCTTTACCAAAACAACTACCCTCTTTTAATAAAAATATCTTACTAAATAATGGAATAATTTCCTCTATGACATGAGTCACGTAAATCATCGTCAAATGAGCGTATGTCTTATTTAAATTTTCTAATAAATATAATAACTGTTCTCTAGCCAAAAAGTCTAATCCTGATGCTGGTTCATCAAGAATAAGTACATCAGGTTGATGTATAAGCGCGCGAGCAATCATTACTTTTTGTTTTTGTCCTGTTGAGAGATATCCTAAATATTGATCTTTATATGATAACATTCCTACTAAATTTAATAATTTTTCTGCTTCTTTAGTATGTTCATCAGAATATTCTTTATATAGACCGATAGATTTAAATATGCCACTTAATACGACATCAATCACTTTCTCACCGTCTTGAAATTTTTCTAATAAACTATGCGAAACAAATCCAATATGTTGACGAACGTTTTCTGCAGAATATCCTTTTTTACCTGGTATCATTTCAAACAATTCTATTTCACCCTGAGATACACTTTCATAAGAATTCATGATATTTAATAGTGTTGTTTTTCCTGCACCATTCAACCCATAAAGAATCCAATTATCTCCCGCTTCAATATGCCAATTTAAATCATTAATGATTGTTTTTCCGTGTTTCTTTTTATAGATATGTTTTAAATTTATCAAATGATCACCTCTACTTAAAATAATTGTATGATGATTCTGATTATTTAACAAATCAAATAAAAAACTGAGACATGTCATCCATGTCCCAGCTTTTTGAATTATTCAACTGTAACTGATTTAGCTAAGTTACGAGGTTTGTCAACATCTAATCCTCTGTGTAAAGCTGCATAATATGCGATTAATTGTAGCGCTACTACTGATACTAAAGGCGTTAATAATTCGTGTACGTGAGGAATCACATATGTGTCTCCATCTTTTTCTAAACCTTCCATTGAAATAATACAAGGTTTAGCGCCACGTGCTACTACTTCTTTAACATTACCACGAATTGATAAATTCACATTTTCTTGCGTAGCTAACGCAATGACTGGCGTATCATCTTCAATTAAAGCAATAGTACCGTGTTTTAACTCTCCACCAGCAAATCCTTCAGCTTGAATATATGAAATTTCTTTAAGTTTTAATGCTCCTTCTAAACTTACATTGTAATCCATCGCACGACCAATAAAGAAAGCATTTCTAGTCGTTTCTAAGAATTCTTTAGTAATTTTTTCCATTACTGGTGCATCATCTACAATCGTTTCAATTGCAGTTGTTACTTTTGCTAATTCTCTTAATAAGTCAATACCGTTATTGCGTCCATGTGCTTTAGCTACAACTTGAGAAAGAATTGATAATACAGCAATTTGAGCTGTATAAGCTTTAGTTGATGCAACAGCAATTTCAGGTCCTGCGTGTAATAATAACGTATGATCAGCTTCACGAGATAACGTTGAACCTGCTACATTTGTAATTGTTAAAGACTTATGGCCTAATTTATTTGTTTCAACCAATACTGCACGGCTATCAGCTGTTTCTCCTGATTGAGAGATATAAATAAATAAAGGTTTTTCAGATAATAATGGCATGTTATAAACAAATTCTGATGCCACATGAACTTCAGTTGGCACTCCAGATAGTTTTTCAAGGTATTCTTTACCAACTAAACCAGCATGATAACTTGTTCCTGCAGCAATAATATAAATGCGATCTGCATTCGATACATCTTTAATAATTTCAGAATCAATATTTAAATCTCCATTTTCATCTTCGTATTCTTGAATAATACGACGCATTACTGCTGGCTGTTCATTAATTTCTTTTAACATATAGTGATCATAAATACCTTTTTCAGCATCTGATGCATCTATTTGAGCAGTATACGTTGGGCGATCTTGAATATTTCCATCTTTATCTTTAATTGTTACACTTTCTTTTTTAACAATAACAATTTCATGATCGTGAATTTCTTTATATTGATTTGTAACTTTAATCATTGCTAATGCATCTGAAGCAATAACATTAAAGTCGTCACCAATACCAACAAGTAAAGGTGATTTATTTTTAGCTACATAAATAGTGTCTTCATCCTCAGAATCTAACATACCTAAAGCATACGATCCATCTAATAAAGATACTGCTTTAGTGAATGCTTCTTCAGTTTCTAACCCTTTATTTGAAAAATATTCTACTAATTGAACGATAACTTCTGTATCAGTTTCTGATTTAAACGTTACATCTGATAAGTATTCGCTTTTTAGTTCTTCATAATTTTCAATTACACCATTATGCACTAAAGTGAAACGTCCATTATTTGATTGATGAGGATGTGAATTAATATGACTAGGTACCCCATGAGTAGCCCATCGAGTATGACCAATACCAATGTGACCATCAATGTCATTGCTATCTGCTACTTTTCTTAATTCTGCAATACGACCTTTTTCCTTAAATACAGTAGTCCCTTCATCATTGACAACAGCAATTCCTGCTGAAT
The DNA here is from genome assembly GCF_026222585.1 of Staphylococcus sp. SUC_1.2. NCBI lineage: Bacteria > Bacillati > Bacillota > Bacilli > Caryophanales > Staphylococcaceae > Staphylococcus > Staphylococcus sp. SUC_1.2. Next base: position 64,923 of record NZ_JANJPM010000012.1, read on the forward strand.
CATATCCTCTATACTCTAATTTTTCTAAACCAGATAGTAATAATTCTTTGGCATTATCAAAGCCAATATATCCAACAATTCCGCACATATTTCTTTTTCCTCCATTACATAGTCATATGATAATTTTATCTGTTATATAAAATTTTTTAATTAGACATTGCTCGTTTTATTGTATTGGATTCTAAACATCATATTTCTATGTTTTCTATTTGGCGTTCTTATTATATTTGTACATCTAGTTACCTATATGTTTTAAATAATAAGCTAACGAATGTGCCTCATCCGGAATAGCATCCGCCGATTATATCGATAACTATTCTCCTCGTCTACAATATAATTAGTATGTCTATGAGTATTCTCCTAATTAATACTAAATGATTAACATTCTAATTACTTGTCCAGGCGCTTTGTTTTACTTTTATTACATCTATCCTCCTTTCTTCCAATACTATTTATTTTACCCTTTTTTATTAATCATTTGCAAATATTATTATATTTAATTCATAAACTTATAGTTATAATTTGATATTTAATTTATATTTTTTGCTAAAAAAATACTCTCTTTAAAGTTTTCAGTTCTACGGCTTTAACTTTAAAGAGAGTGTATTCTTGTTTTTAAATGGTACTATTAATTTAATCCCATTTTTTCTTTTACTTTATCAGCAATTGTTTGAGCATAACGTTCAGCATCTTCATTTGTTGCTGCCTCAACCATTACTCTTACTAATGGTTCAGTTCCTGAAGGTCTAACTAATATTCTTCCTTCACCATTCATTTCATTCTCAACTTCATTCATAACAGCTTTAACGTCTTCATTTTCAGATACATGATGTTTATCTGTTACTTTTACATTAATTAATGATTGTGGATACTTTTTCATTTGTGCTGCTAACTCACTTAAAGTTTTACCACTTGATTTAATAATAGCAGCAAGTTGTACTCCAGTTAGTAGTCCATCACCAGTCGTGTTATAGTCCATCATTACTATATGTCCAGATTGTTCTCCGCCTAAATTATAATGGCCTCGTCTCATTTCTTCAACGACATATCTATCTCCAACTTTTGTTTTATTTGATTGAATGTCTTCTGTTTCAAGAGCTTTATAAAATCCTAAGTTACTCATTACAGTAGATACAATCATATTATTATTTAATTCATGATTTTTATGCATTTCTTGACCAATAATAAACATAATTTGGTCACCATCAATGATGTTACCCTTTTCATCAACAGCAATTAAACGATCTCCATCTCCATCAAAAGCTAAACCAAAATCACTTTCAGTTTCTACAACTTTTTCAGCTAAATGTTCAGGATGAGTAGACCCACATTCATCATTAATATTGTATCCATCTGGATTACAACCAATTGTAACTGTCGTTGCCTCTAAATCACCAAATAAGAAAGGCGCAAGTGAAGAAGTTGATCCATTCGCCCCATCTAAAGTAATTTTAAGTCCATCTAAATTTATATCAATTGTAGATTTAAGATAACTTAAGTATTTTTGTGCACCTTCATAATAATCTGAAAAATGCATAATGTCTTTGCCTGCTGGACGTGGTAAGTCAGGTTGTTCTTGATCTAATAATTGTTCAATTTCTTCTTCCTGCTTATCTGAAAGTTTAAAACCATCAGCACCAAAGAACTTAATACCATTATCAGCTACAGGATTATGAGATGCAGAAATCATTACTCCTAATTGTGCTCCCATTTCACGTGTTAAATATGCAACACCTGGAGTAGAAATAACTCCTAATCTCATTACTTCTGCACCTATTGATGCTAATCCAGCGATTAAAGCTGATTCTAACATTTCACCAGACACACGAGTATCTCTACCAACTAAAACTCTAGGATGTTTCTCTCCTTCATTATGTGCTAATACATAACCACCATAGCGACCTAGTTTAAACGCTAATTCAGGTGTTAATTCTTTATTAGCTACTCCCCTTACACCATCTGTTCCAAAATATTTTCCCATTTTCATTACTCCTTTATTATCTAGTTTACTATTTTAAATTGACATGTGCTGTGACTTCATTAAATTCAGATTTCTTAACCTGTTTAGGTATCTTGAGTTGAAGTGTTTTATCAGTCGATTCAGTGATATCATCTAAATTGACATCGGCTTCTATGTCATTAATATCCTTCAAATCATCTTTATTACCATAAATTTCTACTTCATTCTCATTTAGTTTAATGCTATCTAAACTTTCATCATCAGGTAATGAACCCTTTTTAACGGTTTTAATTTTTACTTTTTTACTGTAAGGTTCAAGTTTCACTGACATTTTAATATTATTAGGCTTGATTTGAACGTTTAATTTATTCAATTGCTTGTCAAATGCAGTAATTTCAGCTACATCAGTAGTATTCTCACTGATATTAGTCGCATTTTTAAATGTCGCTTTTAAATATGCAATTTTGTCTAATTGCTTTTTACCACCAGTAACTTGAACAGTGTCTTTATTCAAAGAAGTTTCACTTACTTTATAATTTAAATCTACATTGTTTTGTGAAATATCAGGCTGAACATGCATTGTTTTAGTATCTTTATCCTCCAAGGTGATATAAGCGTGTTTAGGTTTAACATTATAACTAATATCGTTACTTAATCCTTTAACAATATAATCTTCTTTATAATTTCCAGATTTAGCATTAGATAAATTAACTGTGACCTTGATATCGTCTGAACTTTCTATTTTCAATAACTTTGATTGTGGTCCTGAAATAGTAACATCAACAGTATCTGGTGATTTAGTAACATGTAAATTTTTGGTATTATAAAGAATTTCTACAGGTACATCTTCAATTGTTTTAGAAGAATTCTGAGCTAGATTATCATTGTTAAAAATATTGCCAAACACATTATTAACAGAAAGATAAAAAAAGATCGCTAATATTAAGGCAAAAAATCTTAATCCCCACTTACTTTCTAACATGCTATTTCACACCCTTCTTTTGAGCGCGAGTTCCAAACCAATGTTCAGCTAATAACTCTTCGAATACTTCATCAGAAACATCACGTCTTAATTTACCATCGAAAGTAACTGATATTGAACCGGTTTCTTCAGATACTACCACAGTAAATGAGTCCGAAACTTCAGAAATTCCTACGGCTGCCCTATGTCTTGTACCTAAACTTTTAGAAATTTTATTACTATCTGAAAGTGGTAAATAACATGCAGCACTAGCAATTTTAGTGTTTTGAATAATCATAGCCCCATCATGTAATGGTGTATTAGGTATAAAAACATTTATCAATAATTCTTGAGATATTGCAGAATTCATTGATATACCAGTTTCAATATAGTCTTGCAATCCAGTTTCCTTTTCAAAAACAATTAATGCTCCAATTCGTCTTTTAGCCATATACTGAACAGCCTTTGATACAGATTGGATTAATTTTTCTTCATCATGACTGTAAGTATTAGTATAGCGTTTAAATAGGCTCCCTCGCCCTAATTGCTCAAGTGCCCGTCTAATTTCTGGTTGGAATATCACAATTAAAGCTAAAACGCCCCATTGAATCACAATATCAAATAACTTTGAGGTAGCAGTTAAATTGAGAAGTTTACTTACTTGTTGTCCAATAACTATAAATAATATACCTTTAAGCAATTGAATTGCTTTAGTTCCTTTAAATACAGTAATGAGAAGATAAAGGACATACCAGACAATAAGTATATCTAATATACTTGTAATAATCTTCAAAGTACTAAGATTATTAAAAAAGTTGGAAAAATCCATAATCTCTCCTCCGTCTATAACTTTCATAATTATAATTATACCAATGAAAGGTGTAACTGTCATACTATGAAAGTCATACTTATAAATTTTTTCATGAAAATCACTACTAAAAATGGGTAATAAAAAAGCACTCCTTAATGGAGTGCTTAAAGTGAGCCATAGAGGATTCGAACCTCTGACCCTCTGATTAAAAGTCAGATGCTCTACCAACTGAGCTAATGGCTCTTATGGCTGGGCTAGCTGGATTCGAACCAGCGCGTGACGGAGTCAAAGTCCGTTGCCTTACCGCTTGGCTATAGCCCAATAAGATGGTGGAGGGGGGCAGATTCGAACTGCCGAACCCGAAGGAGCGGATTTACAGTCCGCCGCGTTTAGCCACTTCGCTACCCCTCCGATATTTAAATGGTGGAGAATGACGGGTTCGAACCGCCGACCCTCTGCTTGTAAGGCAGATGCTCTCCCAGCTGAGCTAATTCTCCAAATAAA
>NZ_JANJPM010000013.1:0-67801 GCF_026222585.1 Staphylococcus sp. SUC_1.2
TTTTTGCTACCTCGTCGTAGTTAATATGACAAATGTCATATTAAAATCGTGACAATTTGAACTAATTTTAAATTCGATTAAAAGATAAAGTAGATATATAAATTAAAAGGATGTGAGGTCGTTATGATATATATTAATCAATTAAAGAAATCGTTTGGTAAAAAGACAGTTTTGAATAATATCTCATTAGATATCGAGGAAGGAAAGTGTACTGCATTAATCGGAAAAAATGGTGCAGGAAAGTCCACTTTAATAGATATACTTATTGGTCATAAGCATGCGAATAGTGGAACAGTCGAAGATAAACTTAATTTAATATCCTCACATAATATGGGCATATTATTTCAAACTACGAATTTACCTAAGCTCATTAAAGTAAAAGAACTATATCATTTATATCAACAATTATATACCAATCCTATGACATTTAATGAGTTTCAAAAATTAACTCAATTTTCTAATCTTCAATTGGAACAATATGCTAATAAATTATCAGGAGGTCAAAAGAGATTACTAGACTTTGTTCTAACTTTAATAGGCAAACCTCAATTTTTAATATTAGATGAACCAACAACATCAATGGATATTGAAACAAGAGAACACTTTTGGAATCTAATTGAACAACTTAAAGAAGATGGTATAACTATACTTTACACCTCTCATTATATTGAAGAAGTCGAAAGAATGGCTGATAAAGTTGTCTATTTAGAACAAGGAAGTATCAAAATTAATGATACACCACATAATATCTTATTTAGTCAAAATAATTCAATTATTGAAATAATGACCTTTACGGAAGAACAATATCAAATACTTTCAGAAACATATGATATAGAAATTACGAATGGTAACTTAAAAATTCAAACAGAAAATGTTGAAGCAGTTATTACAAATCTAATTAAAATAAATGTAGATTTAAATCAAATCACAATTTATAAAAAATCTTTATTGGAACTCATGTTTTCAAAAGAAGAAAGAGTGGTGCAATAGACTATGACGAACATTATAACGTTACTTGATATTGAATATAAATTATTATTTCGACGCAAATTATCATCATTTATGGCTTTCATCTTCCCTTTGGCATTCTATTTATTGTTTACATCATTAATTGATATGCCAGCAGATGCGAAAAAAGTATTTTACAAAGAGTATATGTATAGTATGACGGTATTCAGTTTAATGGGATTTTGCCTGATGCAATTTCCATTAGAAATAATCGAGGAAAGAAACAGTGGTTGGTATAAAAGATTAATTTCTACACCGATCACAGTGTTAAATTATTATTTAGCTAAGATTATTAAAACTATGACTTTATTTTTAGCTTCAATATTGCTTTTATTCTGCGTAGCACACTTCTATAAAGGGGTAGATCTAAGTGTAAGTGAATGGATTTTATCTGGTGTCTCTTTATGGTTAGGTGCTAGCATGTTTTTGACATTAGGTTTAATCATTACGCAATTTACTGAAACACAGAAAGCAAGCAGCGTAGCTAATCTATGTAATATTGTATTAGCCATTATTGGTGGATTGTGGTTCCCTGTTAGTACATTTCCTGATTGGATGCAAACAATTGCTAAACTAACACCAACGTATCATTTACGTCATTTGGCACTTGAATTTGGTAAAGGTAATGGCTTTAATGTACAATCATTCATAATTTTAGGTATTTATAGCATTATTTTCTTAATTATTGCATTATTAATTAATAAGAGCAAAGAGGTGGAATAAATGAAGCGTAGTTTAGGAGCTAAAATGGGAGAGATTTCATCTTTAATTTACTTAATATTTCCATATTATGGTTTGTATTTAACATGGCAAGATGATAGCTTTTTATTAAATTTATTTATTGTAATCATTTTTACATTTGCATATGCTAGTTTAATTCTTTTTCATGAAGCATTAAGCCATCGTATCAATTTAATGTTATTTTTTATTCATTTTCTAGCGATTATTTACTTTGTATATGCATACAATCCAACATTGAGTTTATTTTTCTTCTTTAGTGCATTTGCTATACCATTTTTATTTAAAAGGGGAGTAAAATCAATAGAGTTTATGTTATTAATAAGCTCAATGATTACATGTATCATCATAACGATTATACAAACGAATCACTTTTATGTCGTGAGTATTATTATTTATTATATTGTTATTTTAGCAATATTATTTGGTAATTTTAAAATAATGAAAGAGAGACAATATCGTCAACAAATTGAAGAAAAAAATAAATATATTAATATTTTGATTGCGGAACAAGAACGTAATCGAATAGGTCAAGACTTACATGACACGTTAGGACATGTATTTGCAAGTTTGAGTGTTAAATCAGAATTAGCTGCAAAACTAATCGATAAAGATCCGATAGCAGCTAAGAAAGAAATACTAAATATAAACGAAATTTCGAAAGATACATTAGAGAAAGTAAGACATATTATTGAAAATTTAAAAGTTCAAACTTTTGAAGAAGAAATTCAATCTATAGAACAATTCTTAAAGGATGCAAATATTCACTTTAACTTTGAAAATATAAGAGGTGCGAGTTCCCTCAACCCAACTAAACAGACGATATTATCAATGATACTTAGAGAAGCGGTTAACAATGTAATTAAGCACGCGGAAGCCTCTGAAATTAATGGGAAAATAGAAAGTTACGACAATGGTATTAAATTAATCATTAGTGACAACGGTATAGGTCTGAAACAACCTAGCGAAGTAAAATTAAAGAGTATTAACGATAGGGTAGCGTTATTGAGCGGGACAGTTAATATCACTTCTAAACAGGGTACGACTATCGATATTATGATTCCGAGAGAAGGTGTAAAATGATTTCAATCGTAATTGCAGAAGATCAAAATATGTTGCGTAAAGCAATGATACAATTAATTGAATTTCACGACGATTTAAAAGTGATAGATGATTTTGATAATGGTATTGACGCATTACAATCTATTAATAGTCAACAGCCTGACATTGCTATTTTAGATATTGAGATACCAGGAATGACGGGTTTAGAAGTATTATCGCAATTAAGAGAAAATAAAATTAATACAAAAGTGATTATTGTCACGACTTTTAAAAGGCCTGGTTATTTTGAAAGAGCTGTTGCAAACGATGTTGATGCCTATGTGTTAAAAGAACGATCGGTAGATGATTTAGTTGCAACCATTCATAAAGTTTTAAATGGCGAAAAAGAATATAGTACGTCTTTAATGACATCTTTGTTTAAAGAGGCTAATCCATTAACGCATAAAGAACAAGTCGTGTTACGTGAAATAGGAGAAGGATTAAGTAATAAAGAAGTCGCTGATAAACTCTATCTTTCAAACGGTACTGTAAGAAATTACACTTCTAATATAATTGATAAACTTGAAGCGGAGAATCGTTTTGATGCATGGAAAAAAGCAAATGAAAAAGGTTGGATATAAAATTTAATGGTTGTAGTTAAATATGAAGAAAAGAGTCAGTACATAAGTTTGCTCTTAAGAGAATGGTTTCCAAGAACCAAAACACTTTATGTCCTGACTTTTGTGAAATATAATACTATAATTTAAAATTTGAGATTTGGCTTGGTAAATTCATTAATTATCTCTTTTTTGAGTTTCTAGATTGTCAACATGAGTGGCTAATAACCTTAACACTTGAGCAACCTTATCTGGAGGTGTATCTTTCGCCAAAGTATGTTCGAATACATGGCCATTTTGTGTTTGTACTTTATAAATTAGACCGTGATTATCTATAATTACGTCTAGAATTTCCATAATAACACCTCGCTAATTGTTTAATGATGAGGCTTTTTGATAGTTAAAATTGTGATAAATTAATCATTTTTTAAAATTAATTTTATACATTTAAGGTGTTTCTTATAAATACCACAATATTAAGAAGTTAACCTTAAATATAAAAAAAGTTGGGAGTAAGATAAAAAATTCAGTTTGAATTCTTTGTCTTACTCCCATTATTTTTGCAAGTAAAATTTCATTTAATGTTTTATATCAAGCTACTTGTTCTTTCTTTTGCGTATTATAGATTGAATGATATAAGCAATAAATCCTACTAAGACGCCTAATAATACAGCTACTACGACAGAAACAATAATAGGTAACTTATAGACAATTTGAAGTATTACACCGACGATTATGGCTATAATTACGGCTATAACTGTCACTAAATTTTCATTTTTCTCAGACATTGATGTCACTCCTAACGCATTTATTATAGCATGATAGCTCTAATTTTTTCACTTTTTGCGATAAAAGTAGATACTATCATCGTCTAACTAAAATAAGAAGTCATTGACGACTAATTTTAATTTATATATTATATTTATTATTGAAATTAAAAGCGTAGGTGACATCTTTGAATTCGAAAAAATCATTAAGTATCATAGTTTTAGCTGTTTTAGTGGTAGGCGTATTAGCCTTTCAATTTATTAATCACACTGGGCCTTTTAAAAATAATGGTTCACAGTCATCAAACAGTACTAACATTAAAGACAAAGAAAAAGTACATGTAGATCGAGTCGTAGATGGTGATACATTTGTTGCAACAAATAGCGAAGGGAAAGAAATTAAAGTTAGACTTATAGGTATAGATACTCCAGAAACAGTCAAACCTAACACACCAGTTCAACCATATGGTAAAGAAGCATCTAATTATAGTAAACAACACTTAAATGGGAAAGATGTATATTTAGAATATGACAAAGAAAAAGAAGATAGATATGGTCGGACACTTGCTTATGTGTGGTTAGATGAGAACATTATGTACAACGAAGAATTAGTTAAAAATGGATTAGCACGTGAAAAGTACTTCTCACCGAATGGCAAATATCGTTCTCTCTTTGAAAAAGATGAGCAACAAGCTAAAAAAGATAAAGTGAATTTATGGAGTTAAAAATAAGCGATTGACACGTGTATCAGTATGTAGATTCACTGTCAATCGCTTACTTAATGAATTAATTATTAAAGCTATTTACGATTTTGTTAACTTGGTCTTCAGAAAGTGGGTGTTTAGATAAATCAATTGCATTTTTGATTACCGCTTCAAGTGATGATTTAGTTGAAACGGTGTCTACATATTGAGCTCTTTCCTCAGATCCCTCAATGATATTTACGCTACCATCGCTAAAGTAAACGACACCGATGCTTTGTACTTTATGATTGAAATGATTTTCAATACCATCTTTTAAAACTTTAGAATTAATCGCCGCTTGTTCATACGGATCATGATCATAAAATTCATAAATTACGCGATTGTTTTGGATTTTTTCAACGAAAGTATAAATTTCACTACGTGGTGAATCAAACTGACTGTGATATTGTTTGCTTACATAATGACCGACAATCTGATTAACATCACTTGTATCAATCTGCATATCGTCATCTACCGGTGCATCAAAATGGTAGAACGTTTTTTGTTTCCAGTTTTTGACGTCAATATTGATTAAGCCAACATCTGAAACGACAATATAATCAAATGTTCTAGCGTACTCAAAGAAAGGGTGTTTCGTAGCTAAATTACTTGTCGTTATAATATCGTAATACTTTAACTTGCCTTCGTCTTTATACTTATCAAGAATGCTAGTTAAAACGTGTTTTGCGTTGCGCTTTGCATGTGAACTAACATCATTATTAGAACTAAGCATTTGATTTTTAAGTTCTAAATTTTCATTGCTAAGCGTCGCATTCTTAGTTACCATCTGATTTCTTGCGTACACTTCTGTATCAACTCTATCTTGCATGTAACGTTGATTTAAGATGAACGCCAAAATAAGTATAACGATGATAACAATTAAGATAATTGTTAATGTCATAATTCATCACCTATGTTCGAATTTTAATTTTATATCACTCTTTTATATAAATAGTAATAATGTGAGCGATATGAAATAACATATAAATTATATCTATTATAATTGCGTAGTTCAACAAAATGTAAATTAAGTTAAATTATTAAAATAATAAATATTACCTAATTTTAGCAATATTATTATTTTGTTTATTATCAAATTTACAATCCTTCACAATTCGTAAATTGAAATCAGAAATAAGGATATGTATAATTAATGTATGAAAGCGTTTCCTTTGGAGGTAGTAATATGGAACATCAACAACATGTAGAAGAGCTAGTTAAAATATTAAAAAATGAATGTCGTACTTCATTCAAATTTCATGGGGAAGTCGCAATGCAGCTATTTTTAAGTGATAATTTTATTCTACCTTCTAGAGTCGACATATGCGTAGAGCGTAAACAACTAGTTGAAGTATTAAAAGTAATTTCGTCCACGTATCATTTAAATTATTATGATAAAAATAATAATTTAATGAATCGAGACCAATTAAGTGTACCCGAAATTGCACACATAGATATTACTTTTAACGGAGAATTATTAATGAATATCTTTATTTATGATGTCGTAAATGAAGAGTGGATATTTAGATTAGATAGTAATATTAGAATTCCTAAGAATAGTATTTATTTTCATTCGCTGACATGGGGAGTAGATTATATTAAACCAGAAATCGTGCTAATGTACGACTTATTGGATAATCAAAATTACCATCAATTACCTAATTATAAAATGGTGTTAGACTCATTAAGTTATTATCAATTTGTTATATTAAAAGTTGTCGTAGGGGAGCAACGTATCAATGAGGCATTAGCTCATAACAAATTATAAAGAAGCATCTAATATTTAAGTGGAATGTACAAAACATGACTACTTAAATACTAGATGCTTTTTAACTATGCTTGCTTATTTAGATTTTTCAAACAAATGCCATGATAACAATATTCATATGTAGATAAAACAGCCTTATCTGCATCTTCAATTGAAATACCGAACATCATTGATATTTCAGACGAGCCTTGGTTGATCATTTTCAAATTGATATTAGACTCTGCTAACGCATGGGTAATAGTGTTAGCAGTACCGATTGCTTTATTCATTCCTTCACCAACAATCATTAAAATCGCTAAGTCGTGTTCAATACTTAATTCATCAACATCGCAACGTTTACGTATAGCGTTAAGTACATCTTTTTCTTTACCTTTTAATTGATATGTTCGAAGGATGATACTAATACTATCAATACCTGAAGGCATATGGTCGAAAGAAATATTGTAATCTTCTAATATTTCAAGAATTTTACGTGTGAAGCCGACCTGTCTATTCATTAGATATTTTTTAATATTAATAACACTAAATCCTTTATCACAACTTATACCTATAATGACATTTTTATCACTTACATCTCTATCATGGCGTATAAATGTACCTTTATCTTGAGGGCGATTAGTATTTTTAATAACCACTGGAATTCTGTGTTTATAGAGTGGCTGCAATGCTTCATCATGGAAGACGCTAAACCCAGCATATGAAAGTTCTCGCATTTCACGATACGTAATTTCTTCAATAAGATCCGGATTGTTAATTATATTAGGGTTTGCCTTATAAATACCTGATACATCAGTGAAGTTTTCATATAAAGATGCTCTAATTCCTCTAGCAATGATTGCACCTGTAATGTCAGAACCACCTCTTGGGAACGTAACGACATAATCATTTTTAGAAACACCAAAGAATCCTGGGATAATAATTTTACCTTCAATATCTTTTAATTTACTAATCTTCTCATAAGCTTCTTCCAAGATTTGAGCTTGTTGCGGTAAATCTGTAACTAGAATACCTGCATCTTTTGGAGAAAGGTATGTCGTTTTAAAACCTTGCGAATCATTATAAGATGCAATTAATTGCGCATTAAAATTTTCACCACAAGAAAGAATTGCATCGTATAATCTTAAAGGCTTATCTTTTAAAGTTGAAATAATCTCTTCTAATGTGTCATCAATTACTTTTAATAATGAATCATCCATATCAAGATCATGTAAAATATCTGCATAACGTTGAATAATTTCTTTCTTTTTATCTTGATAATTAAGATTATTCATTACTTTTTCATATAATCGAACTAGAAGATCGGTCGTTTTAACATCATCTTTGTGTCTTTTGCCTGGTGCAGAAACAATAATAATTTTACGATCTGAATCGCTATTAACGATATCTAGGACTTTTTTGATTTGTGTTGCATTTGAAACTGAACTACCGCCGAATTTTGCCACTTTCATATACCTAATCAACCTTTCTAAAAAATCAGAAAATTCTATTTAATTTTCTGATACCACATGATAATATAAAGCTAAGTATTTACATTTTATGCTAAAAAGTCCTATTAATTTAATATGGTTTAATAGTATACTAAAATAAAGTATATTTCAATAAAACAATTGTATTTCTCAGTTATACAAATGGGGGAAGATAAAAATATGAAAGAATTAAATATTGCTTTGCTTGGTCTAGGAACAGTGGGATCGGGTGTAGTTAAAATAATTGAAGAGAATCGACAACAAATTATAGATACGTTAAACAAAGATATTGTTATAAAGCATATTTTAGTGCGTGATAAATCTAAGAAAAGACCTATAAATATTAGTCGATATCATTTAACTGAAGATGTTAATGAAATTTTAAATGATGATTCTATCGATATCGTCATTGAAGTAATGGGGGGCATTGAACCTACTGTTGATTGGTTAAGAGATGCTTTGAAAAGCGGTAAACATGTAATTACTGCAAACAAAGATTTATTAGCCGTACATTTGAAGCTACTAGAAGATTTAGCTGAGGAAAAGGGACTTGCGTTGAAATTCGAAGCGAGTGTTGCTGGTGGTATCCCTATAGTAAATGCTATTAATAATGGATTGAATGCTAATAACATTTCTAAATTTATGGGAATACTAAATGGTACATCTAACTTCATCTTATCTAAAATGACACGTGAACAAACAACGTTTGAAGATGCTCTTGATGAAGCGCAAAGGCTAGGTTTTGCTGAGGCAGATCCGACTGATGACGTAGAAGGTATTGATGCAGCACGTAAAGTTGTTATCACTTCTTATTTATCATTTAACCAAGTCATTAAACTAAATGATGTTAAAGTTCGTGGTATAAGTCAGACAACTTTATCTGATATCAATGTCGCGGACAAATTAGGTTATAAAATTAAATTGATTGGTAAGGGAACTTATCAAAATAGTAAAGTAAACGCATCAGTTGAACCAACATTAATACATAAATCCCATCAACTAGCTACAGTTGAAGATGAATATAATGCAATCTATGTCGTAGGCGATGCAGTGGGCGATACAATGTTCTATGGGAAAGGTGCAGGTAGCTTAGCTACTGGAAGTGCTGTTGTAAGTGATTTACTAAATGTGGCATTATTCTTTGAATCAAATACGCATACATTACCACCTCATTTTGAATTGAAAACCGATGCAACTCGCGAAATTATGGATACGGAAGATGTCGTAGCTATTCAAGAGAAGTTAAACTATTATATTGTTCTTAATAGTGACTTATCAAAAGAAAAATTTAAATCATTATTGAAAGAAACGTTACCTTTCCATAAATCACTACAAGTTGAACAACGTGATGAACAAACGTATGGTGTAGTTATTATAGGTTTAGATCAGTCACCAGAGGACGTTTTAAGTAAAGCTGATTTTAATATCGAGAAAATTTATCCAGTTGAAGGGGTTTAATGTTTATGAAAAGATGGCAAGGTTTAGTTGAAGAGTTTAAAGAATATTTACCAGTTAACAGCGACACACCTAAGTTAACATTAAATGAAGGACATACTCCATTAATTCATTGTGAGAACTTGTCTAAGATGTTGGATATTGATTTATATGTAAAATATGAAGGTGCAAATCCTACAGGTTCTTTTAAAGATAGAGGTATGGTCATGGCAGTTACTAAAGCAAAAGAACAAGGGAAAAAAGTTGTTATCTGTGCATCTACTGGTAATACATCAGCTTCAGCAGCTGCATATGCTGCACGAGCTGGATTAAAAGCAATTGTAGTTATTCCAGAGGGTAAGATTGCACTCGGTAAATTATCGCAAGCTGTTATGTATGGTGCTGAAATTGTTTCTATTGAAGGAAACTTTGATGAGGCTTTAGAAATTGTTAAGGAAATTGCTGAAAATGATGAAGAAATTGAGTTAGTTAATTCAGTGAATCCGTATCGTATTGAAGGACAAAAAACGGGTGCATTTGAAATTGTTGAACAATTGGAACAAGCTCCAGACGTACTCGCAATTCCAGTTGGAAACGCAGGCAATATTACTGCTTATTGGAAAGGTTTTAAAGAATACCATGAGAAAAAAGGTAGTCAATTACCTCGATTATTTGGCTTCCAAGCAGAAGGTGCGTCACCAATTGTTCAAAATAAAGTGATTAAAAACCCTGAAACAATTGCTACAGCTATTCGAATTGGTAATCCAGCTAGTTGGACAAAAGCTACGAATGCGTTAGACGAATCTAATGGATTGATTGATAGCGTTACTGATGAAGAAATTTTAGAAGCTTATCAATTAATGACTTCTAAAGAAGGTGTATTTAGCGAACCAGCTAGTAACGCCTCAATTGCAGGTCTGATTAAATTACATCGAGCAGGACAATTACCTAAAGGCAAAAAAATAGTAGCTATTTTAACTGGTAATGGATTAAAAGATCCTGATACTGCTATTTCAATATTAGATAACCCTATTCAACCGCTTCCTAACGATAGATCAAGTATTATTGATTACATTAAAGGAGCTTTGTAAAAATGACTGAACAGTTGCACTTAAAGATACCAGCGTCTACTGCTAATTTAGGCGTTGGTTTCGATTCGATAGGTATGGCTATAGATAAATATTTACATCTTTATGTGAAACGAATTGAAGAGGAAGAATGGGAATTTACATATTTAAATTCTGAATTAGATTCACTTCCTAAGAACAAAGACAATTATGTTTTTAAAGTGGCTCAGCAAGTCGCATCTAAATATAATGTAAAATTACCTAGTTTAAGTGTTGAAATGCGAAGTGATATACCATTAGCTAGAGGTTTAGGTTCATCGGCGTCTGCATTGGTAGGCGCTTTATACATTGCAAATTATTTTGGCAATATTCAGCTTTCTAAATATGAATTACTTCAATTAGCTACAGAAATAGAAGGTCATCCAGATAATGTTGCACCTACAATTTATGGTGGCTTATTAGCAGGCTTTTATAATCCAGATACAAAAGAAACGAATGTAGCACATATTGATGTGCCAGATGTTGATATAATTCTAACTATACCTCCATATGAATTAAAGACTGAAGATTCTCGTAATGTTTTACCTGATCAATTTTCTCATAAGCGCGCGGTTCAAAGTAGTGCAATAAGTAATACGATGCTGTGTGCATTAATTCAACATAATTATGGACTTGCTGGGAAAATGATGTCACAGGATGGCTTCCATGAGCCATATCGCCAACATTTAATATCTGAATTTAAAGAGGTTAAAGCTATAGCTCAACAATATGATGCATATGCGACAGTTATTAGTGGTGCAGGACCTACCATATTAACAATGAGTCCTAAGGAGAAGAGTGGTCAATTAGTTAGAGCGTTAAGAAAAGCCGTTACAACATGTCATTCAGAATTAGCAACAATCAATGAAATTGGCGTTGTTGAAGAAATTGTGTATCCTTCATAAAATTTATTGTAAAATATAAACGAGTAAATTTCGAAAGGAGTACACTTCAGATATGAGTAATTATAAAATGATCGTTATGGACATGGACGATACTTTAATTAATAGTGAGAATAAAGTAAGTAAAGAAACTAAAAATTACTTGATAGATATTCAAAACCAAGGCTATAAAGTAGTGTTAGCTTCAGGAAGACCAACTGAAGGTATGCTACCAATTGCAAAAGAATTACAATTAGATGTTCATGATAGTTATATCATCAGTTACAACGGCGGTAAAACAATCAAAGTAGCAACAGAAGAAGTAGAAGTGAGTCAAAGTGTATCTAAGAAGAATTTTGACCTTATTGTGGATTTTTGTCGTGAACATAACTTTTTAATCCTGACATATCAAGATGGTCATATTATCCATGATGGTGATCATGAATATCGAGATATTGAATCAGAACTTACCGGGCTACCTATGAAACGTGTAAATGATATTAAAGCTTATATTAACGATAGCGTTCCAAAAGCGATGGGCGTTGATTACGCAACAAATATTGCTAAAGTACGTGATGATATGCATGGAAGTTTTAATTCAGAAATTGATGTAACAACAAGTAAACCATTCTTTTTAGAATTTATGGCAAAGGATGTTTCAAAAGGTAATGCGATTAAAGCATTATGTGAAAAATTAAATGTATCGTTATCTGAAGTAATTTGTTTTGGTGATAGTTTAAATGATCAATCAATGTTTGAAGTAGTGGGTTGTGCTATCGCGATGGGAAATGCAAATGAGGAACTGAAGGCTATTGCAGACAAAATAACTTTAGATAACGATTCTAATGGTATTCCCGCAGCTTTAAAAACACTTTTGTAATACAAAATAAGGCATGAGTATACGAATGTAGTTTATTTCATCATAATTACCATGATGAATGATCCATTCGATCTCATGCCTTTTTTATTATTTAGCAGTATGTGTCCATTCGTGCTTCCCTTTTGATCGCTTTACATAAGCGTAAACTTGATCAGCAGCATAATCTAAATTTGTATACACTGTAATTGTAAATGCAGACTGGTTTTCACTGAAAGGTTCCGTACTAAATACATCTTTTAAATGTGTAAATAAATTTTCCATTTGGTCATGTTCAAGACTAGGGTACTCTCTTAATGTACGTTTTAGTAATTGACCATTTTTTTCTTCTAGAGATTGTACTACTATAACGAAACGTTCTTCACTCTTAATGACATCATCAAATAAGTTTGTTTGACCAACCATCTTGCTTTCACCTCTAAGTCATTATCTTTACTACTATTATACTAGATAACTGTTTTTTCGAAAATATCAATATGTTGAAACAAAAAAATGCGAGTCACTAAAAAGGATTTACTATACTTTTAGTGCTCGCATTTTATTATTTAATTTTCTTTATGATAATGATGTGGTGTGATATCCATATCATTTAATTTAACGAACTTCGTTTTTCTTATTAATTTATGAGCTAAGAAAATGAGTCCTAAAATAATAATAGGTAAGATGTTAACGAAAAATTTACCTATATTACCATCGAATAAATCTCCAATTGAATTACCAAAGTATAAGAAAATTAAAGTTGCAAATACTAAAATTGGTCCAAGAGGGTACAATGGTGATTTATAAGGTAAAAGTTGATTGATATCTTGTCCTTGACGTTTAATAGCTTTACGCAATCTCACTTGTGCCCATGAACTAGCTGCCCAAACAATGATTACCAATGAACCTATAATGTTTAATAAACTAAATACAGCATTTGAATAAAAATTAGCAATAATGATAATTGCAACGATTAGAATATATGTTGTAACTAATGCTCTTAAAGGTAATTTGGATTTTTCATTAAGCTTACTTAAGAACTTTGGTGCTTGTTTTTCATCACTTAAAGAGAATAACATTCTACTAGTGGTGTAAACACCTGAATTTGTCGCAGATAATAATGATGTCAATATAACAGCGTTAATAACTGAAGCGGCAAAAGCAACACCAATTCTGTCAAATACAATTGTGAAAGGGCTTTGTGTTACTGATTCATTTTCATTTAATAATAATGGATCTGTATAAGGAATGATAGCTGCAATAACACCAATTGATAATACATAGAATAATAAAATTCTCCAAAAAACTTGTTTAACAGCTTTAGGCATTGTTTTTTCTGGATTATCAGATTCGCCAGCAGTTACTGCTACAACTTCAGTACCACCAACTGAGAATCCGGCTACTAGTAAAACGCCTAAGAAACCAGATAAACCACCTACGAATGGTGCCTCGCCTTTAGTATAGTTTTCAAAACCGTAAGTATGGCTACCTAATATACCGAAGATCATCAAGAAACCAACAATAATAAATATAATAATAGTTACTACTTTAACTAAAGATAACCAAAATTCAGTTTCCCCAAAAGCTTTTACCGTGAAGATGTTTAATAAAAATACAATTGTGATAAAGATTAAACTCCAAGTAAGTGGACTAAAGAATTTAAATATATCCCAATAATATAAAACGTTTGAAGCTACCATAACATCTACACTGGATACTAATGCCCACATGATGTAGTATAACCATCCCATAGTAAAACCTAGAGAAGGGTCTACGAATCGCGTTGCGTATGAACTGAACGATCCTGAAACAGGATAAAATGTTGCCAATTCACCAATTGACGACATTAAAAAGTAAAGCATTATGCCAATTAATAAATAAGCTAATATAGCGCCACCAGGACCGGCTTGAGCAACAACACTACCTGTTGCTACAAAGAGCCCCGTACCAATTGCGCCACCTATAGCAATCATAGATATGTGTCTTGAGTTAAGACCTCTTTTCATATTGTTATCTTCCATATGATGTCTCCTAATTCTAAATTTAAAATATACAAACCATTTTAATCCTTTTAAGGACAGTATTCAATAACTTTTCAACAAATCAGCTTAAAAATTTTAAATTTTCTGAAATTTTATAGGTTATTAAAAATGTTTTAATTATAGGGGTTATGGGTTTATTATTAGTAGATTCTACATTATAATTATTATAAATAAGTGAAAGGGGAATTAACTATGGCGAAAGATGATAAAAGATTAACTGGTTTGTTTGGGCACCCAGTTTCAGATAGAGAAAACAGTATGACAGCTGGTCCTAGAGGTCCGTTGTTAATGCAAGATGCATATTTCTTAGAACAAATGTCACATTTTGATCGTGAAGTAATTCCAGAACGACGTATGCACGCGAAAGGTTCAGGTGCATTCGGTACGTTTACAGTAACAAATGATATTACGAAATATACAAATGCTAAAATCTTTTCAGAAGTAGGAAAACAAACAGAAATGTTTGCACGTTTCTCAACAGTTGCGGGTGAACGTGGCGCTGCTGATTTAGAAAGAGATATCCGAGGATTTGCACTTAAATTCTATACTGAAGACGGTAACTGGGATTTAGTAGGTAATAACACACCTGTATTCTTCTTTAGAGATCCAAAATTATTTGTGAGCTTAAACCGTGCCGTAAAAAGAGATCCACGAACAAATATGAGAAGCCCTCAAAATAACTGGGACTTCTGGACTGGCGTACCGGAAGCACTACACCAAGTTACAATTTTAATGTCAGATAGAGGTATGCCTAAAGACTTCCGTCATATGCACGGCTTCGGTTCACATACGTATTCTATGTACAATGATGAGGGTGAACGTGTTTGGGTTAAATATCATTTTAGAACACAACAAGGCATTGAAAATTATACAGATGATGAAGCGGCTGAAATTGTAGGTCAAGATAGAGAGTCATCACAACGTGACTTATACGATGCAATCGAAAATGGCGATTATCCAAAATGGAAAATGTACATTCAAGTTATGACAGAGGAACAAGCTAAAAATCATCCAGATAATCCATTTGATTTAACTAAAGTTTGGTATAAAGGTGATTACCCATTAATTGAAGTGGGTGAATTTGAGCTAAATAGAAATCCTGAGAATTATTTCATGGATGTTGAACAAGCTGCTTTTGCTCCAACAAACATTATTCCTGGTCTAGATTTCTCACCAGATAAAATGTTACAAGGACGTCTATTCTCATATGGTGATGCGCAACGTTATAGATTAGGTGTCAATCATTGGCAAATTCCTGTTAACCAACCTAAAGGTGTTGGCATTGAAAATATGTGTCCATTTAGTCGTGATGGTCAAATGAGATTCCTTGATGGAAATCAAGGTGGTGGACCTCATTATTATCCAAATAATAAAGGTGTTTACCAATCACAACCTGAATATAAAAAACCAGCATTCCCAGTAGATGGAGACGGTTATGAGTACAATCAAAGACAAGATGATGATAATTACTTTGAACAACCTGGTAAATTGTTCCGTTTACAATCTGATGATGCTAAAGAAAGAATCTTTACTAACACAGCAAATGCAATGGATGGTGTGAGTGAAGACGTTAAACATAGACATATTCGTCATTGTTATAAAGCTGATCCAGAATATGGTAAAGGTGTTGCCAAAGCATTAGAAATCGATATTAATGATGTTGATTTAGAAGGTACTAACGACGAAACTTACGAGAATTTTTAATAGTACTAAAAAATTAGATTGCGTAGAGCATTTTAATATGGTAAAATTTTAAATCGTAAGTATTCCTAGTTAAATGAGAAAGGATGTTAATTATGCGCGTTAATGTAACATTAGCTTGCACAGAATGTGGCGATCGTAATTATATTACTACTAAAAATAAACGTAATAATCCTGAGCGTATTGAAATGAAAAAATATTGCCCAAGATTAAATAAATACACGCTACACCGTGAAACTAAATAATCTCTTATCTTTTAAATACGACATTAAAGATAAACTTAGAGCTTGCCGAAGTATAATAATCTTATACTTCGGTTTTTTTAATTATTTAAATGAAATTAAGTCATCAGTCTTGTAAATTTAAAATCATGTGTTATTATATAAAACGTAATAATTACGATTTAAAAAACAGGAGTGAAATATATGGCAAAAAAATCTAAAATTGCTAAAGAAATGAAAAGAGAAAAATTAGTTAATCAATATTATGAATTACGTAAAGAATTAAAAGCTAAAGGAGATTATGAAGCATTACGTAAGTTGCCACGTGATTCTTCACCAACGCGTTTAACTCGAAGATGTAAAGTAACAGGACGTCCAAGAGGTGTATTAAGAAAATTTGAAATGTCTAGAATTGCTTTTAGAGAACATGCACACAAAGGACAAATACCTGGTGTCAAAAAATCAAGTTGGTAAAATGCAAATCTAGTACTTTAGTCCATTTACAAGACAATTAAAAAATTGTAAAGTATATAAGGGTGAGAAAATGAATGATTTTTATATTTAATATACTAAACGTTCGTTTTTACTTAATAAATAAGATTGTATAGGGGCTAAAAAGTATGAAAATTTTTGATTATGAAGATATTCAATTAATTCCAAATAAATGTATAGTTGAAAGTCGTTCAGAATGTGATACAACTGTCCAATTTGGACCGAAAACATTTAAATTACCTGTTGTTCCAGCGAATATGCAAACTGTTATGAGTGAAGAATTAGCTCATTGGTTCGCAAAAAATGATTATTTTTATATTATGCATCGATTTGACGAAGCAGCTCGTATTCCATTTATTCAAAAAATGCAAAAAGACGGATTGTTTGCTTCTATTTCTGTAGGTGTTAAAGCAAATGAATTTAAGTTTATAGAAGAATTAGCTGACAAACAATTAGTTCCTGAATATATTACGATTGATATAGCTCATGGTCATTCAGATTCAGTTATTAAAATGATTAAACACATAAAAAAATATATTCCAAAAACATTTGTAATTGCTGGAAATGTTGGTACGCCAGAAGGTGTTAGAGAACTTGAAAATGCAGGTGCAGATGCAACTAAAGTTGGTATCGGACCAGGTAGAGTTTGTATCACAAAAATAAAAACTGGTTTTGGCACTGGTGGTTGGCAATTAGCAGCATTAAATATTTGTAGTAAAGCAGCGCGTAAACCTATAATCGCTGATGGTGGCTTAAGAACACATGGCGATATTGCTAAATCAATTCGATTTGGTGCAAGCATGGTAATGATAGGATCTCTATTTGCGGCTCACGAAGAATCGCCAGGTGAAACAGTTGAATTAGACGGCAAACGTTATAAAGAGTATTTTGGTAGTGCATCTGAATTCCAAAAAGGTGAACACAAGAATGTTGAAGGTAAAAAAATGTTTGTTGAACATAAAGGATCATTAAAAGATACTTTAGTTGAAATGCAACAAGACTTACAAAGCTCGATTTCATATGCAGGTGGAAAAGATTTAAAATCATTAACAACTGTCGATTATGTTATAGTGCGAAATTCAATTTTTAATGGGGACAAGGATTAAAACTTGAGTGGTAGGTGTATGTTATTAAAAAATTTCTTTTGTTTTCTTTGGTGTTATTAGTTGTAGCTTTATTCATACCATTAAAGGAAAATCAAACACTAGTAAAATTACAGAATGACGTAAGAAGTAAAGTTCAGCAAGTTATGAATCAAGATTCGAGTTTAAAAAACAATACGCTCAAAACACCTACAGAACAGGACTTTGCTATTAATAATATTCAGATGAATATGTCTAAAGACAAAGTTGAAAATCAATTGGGGAAACCTAAAAGAGTAACATCTAATGAATATGGCGCTAAATGGTATACCTATTACAATAATGATTACGATAATTTCATAATGGTTAGCTATTTAGGAAATAAAGTCAATGCTTTATATAGTAATCAAAATGTCATTACATCTAAATCTAAGGTAAAATATAACACCCCTAAAAATGTTGTTGAGGATAGACTTGGTAAACCTTTAAAGGAAATTGTTAAAGGTAGATACCGTGTTGATATAAGTAGCGATGAGTATGATGTTTTCCATGAAGATAATATTTATACAACTGTTTTTTATGATAAACATAATGACAATGGTGTTACTGCATTACTTCAAGTTAGTGATGCCATGGAAAAAAGGTTGACTCAACATTACGGTGCGCCATCTTCAACATTAGAACAAAGCTTTGAATATCAAAATTATGATTTAGTTAATTCTGAGCGTAAACAGCATGGGTTGAATACACTTAGTTACTCAAAAGATGTCTCCAATACAGCAAGAAATCATAGTGAAGACATGGTAAAACAAAATTACTTTGATCATAACAATTTAGATGGTGAATCTCCTTTTGATCGATTAAAAGATGATGACATTGATTTCAATGTGGCAGGTGAAAATTTAGCGTATGGGCAACAAAATAGTATATTTGCTCATGAGGGGTTAATGAATTCACTTGGTCATAGAAAGAATATATTGAATACAAATTTCAGTACTCTAGGCGTAGGCGTTGATTTTAATGAAAAACGACAACCATATTGGACAGAAAATTATACGGGCTAAGTGTTTTAACGAGACTTATTAAGGGTATCTTTTTGTTGATAAGGAAGTTGATATTATGACAACTAAAGATGTTAATAAACTAGATATTCTAGATAAGGTTAAAGAAATTTTGAATAAAAAAGAAAATGAAAAGCAAAAGAACTAGCGAAGTTTACATTGTAGACTTTGCTAGTTCTTTTTATATAGAAATATATAAGAGAGAGGTTAACGTAAATTTTAGAAATTAAAACTACAGTTCTCTGTATAAACCAATAACTTTACCGATAACAGTAACGTTATCAAGATAAATAGGACTCATTGTACTATTTTCAGGTTGTAATCTATAACGTGTTTTTTCTTTATAGAAGCGTTTAACTGTTGCTTCATCATCTTCAGTCATCGCAACAATGATGTCTCCATTTTCAGCAATGGTTTGGCTTCTAACTATAACTTTATCTCCATCTAAAATACCTGCCTCAATCATACTTTCACCCACAACATTTAAAATAAAAATATCACTATTGTGAGTTGATGTTAAATGTTCTGGTAAAGGGAAATATTCCTCAATATTTTCAACTGCAGTAATCGGAATTCCGGCAGTAACTTTACCAATTACAGGAACATAAATTGTTTCCTCCATATTAACTGCATCGTTAGTTTGTTCGCTAACAATTTCAATGGCTCTCGGTTTCGTAGGGTCTCGTTTAATATATCCTTTTTCTTCCAGTCTAGATAAATGACCATGAACAGTTGAACTCGACGCTAACCCTACTGCTTCACCAATTTCTCGTACGCTTGGTGGATATCCTTTAGTTTGTACTACATGTTTAATATAATCGTATATTTCACTTTGACGTTTAGTTAATTCTCTCATATATAGGCACTCCCTAATTTTATTTAACTATATTATAGCACTGATTTTAATATTGAACAAACATTTGTTCGTTTTTATGTTGACTAAGAACAGATGTTCTGTTAAAGTATTTATACAAACAAATGTTCTAGAGGTGAAAGTAATGTTTAATAAATATAAAAATAAATTATTAACTAATATAGCTGTTGTATCAATATCTTGTGTTGTTTTTATAGTATTTTTCATGAATTTATATCATAACGCTCAAATGGAACAAACGTACGAAATAACTGACCATACTATTTCTAAAAAGGCAATTATTAAAGATGATAATAAGAACGTAAATACTACAAATGGGGAACAAAATAACTACAAAGTGTTCGCGTTTGTAAGATAATTATAAATTTGAGGTCTGTCAAAGCTATTTAAATGTTAATAGCTTTTGTCTAGACCTCTTTTTTGTTATATTCTATGAAGTAAAAGAGAAAATATTAATGGGAATATAGAAAGAGTGATAGTTATGTCTAATGATAATTTAAATATAGATAGAATTAATGAGCTTGCTAAAAAGAAAAAGGAACAAGGTTTAACTGAAGCTGAAGCTAAAGAGCAATCGAAATTACGTAAAAAATACCTCGAAGCATTTAGAAAAGGGTTTAAACAACAAATTGAGAGTACAAAGGTGATAGATCCTGAAGGTAATGATGTGACACCTGAAAAATTAAAAAAGATACAAGAACAAAATAAAAATTAATAAATATTAGATTATAGTTCGTTGAGTTTAAACAATTATCAATTTCAATATTTTTAAGTTATAATATACGAAAGATGATTAAAGTCGAAGGGAAGTATTAAAGATGTTTAACGAGAAAGATCAACTAGCGATTGATACGATTAGAGCTTTAAGTATTGATGCAATCGAAGAAGCTAATTCAGGTCACCCTGGATTACCTATGGGAGCTGCACCAATGGCTTATACCTTATGGACACGCCACTTAAATTTTAATCCTCAATCTAAAGACTATTTTAATAGAGACCGTTTTGTATTGTCGGCTGGACATGGCTCTGCGCTATTATACAGCTTGTTACATGTTTCAGGCAGTCTTGAATTAGAAGAATTAAAGCAATTTAGACAATGGGGTTCTAAAACACCTGGACACCCAGAATTTAGACATACTGATGGTGTTGAAGTTACTACTGGCCCACTTGGACAAGGCTTTGCTATGTCTGTAGGTATGGCTTTAGCTGAAGACCATTTAGCTGGTAAATTTAATAAAGATGATTTCAATATAGTTGACCACTATACTTATGTGCTAGCTTCTGATGGTGATTTAATGGAAGGTATTTCTCATGAAGCTGCTTCATTTGCTGGCCATAACCAATTAGATAAACTAATTGTTTTATATGATTCAAACGATATTTCATTAGATGGCGAATTAAATAAAGCCTTCTCTGAAGATGTTAAGAAACGATTTGAAAGTTACGGTTGGAATCACATATTAGTAAAAGATGGTAATGATTTAGACGCTATCGATAAAGCAATAACTAAAGCTAAATCTCAAAATGGTCCAACTATGATTGAAGTTAAAACAATTATCGGTTATGGTGCTCCAAACGTGAGTGGTACTAATGGTGTTCATGGTGCACCACTAGGTTCAGATGAGAGAAAATTAACTTTTGAAGCATATGGTTTAGATCCTGAGAAACGTTTCAATGTGCCAGAAGAAGTATATGAAATTTTCCAAACAACTATGTTAAAACGTGCAAATGAGCATGAAGATGCATGGAAAGCATTACTAGAAAATTATTCTAAACAATATCCAGAATTAGCAGATGAATTTAAATTAGCTATTAGTGGTAAACTACCTAAAAACTATAGAGATGAATTACCACGCTTTGATAGCGATCATAATGCAGCAACACGTGCTGATTCAGGTGAAGTAATTCAAGCATTAAGTAAATCAGTTCCGTCATTCTTTGGTGGTTCTGCTGACTTAGCTGGTTCTAACAAATCTAACGTTAAAGAAGCGACTGATTATGATAGAAATACAC
The DNA here is from genome assembly GCF_026222585.1 of Staphylococcus sp. SUC_1.2. Lineage (NCBI taxonomy): Bacteria > Bacillati > Bacillota > Bacilli > Caryophanales > Staphylococcaceae > Staphylococcus > Staphylococcus sp. SUC_1.2. Next base: position 21,912 of record NZ_JANJPM010000013.1, read on the forward strand.
CTGAAGGTAAAAATATATGGTTTGGTGTACGTGAGTTCGCAATGGGTGCAGCTGTAAATGGTATGGCAGCACATGGTGGATTACACCCTTATGGTGCAACATTCTTTGTATTTAGTGACTACTTAAAACCAGCGTTGCGTTTATCAGCTATCATGGGATTAAATTCAACATTCATCTTCACACATGATTCAATCGCTGTAGGTGAAGATGGACCTACTCATGAGCCTATTGAACAATTAGCGGGCTTAAGATCAATACCAAATATGAATGTCATTCGTCCAGCTGATGGAAATGAAACAAGAGTAGCATGGGAAGTAGCTCTTGAATCAGAACAAACACCAACTTCTTTAGTATTAACTCGTCAAAATCTACCATATTTAGATGTAGATGAAGAGACAGTTGAACAAGGTGTTCGTAAAGGTGCTTATGTTGTTTTCGAAACTGAAACTAAACCTGAGTATCTATTACTTGCTACTGGTTCAGAAGTTAGCTTAGCAATTGAAGCAGCTAAAGATTTAGATAAACAAGGTAAAGGTGTACGTGTAGTATCAATGCCTAACTGGTTTGCTTTTGAACAACAACCAGAAGAATATAAAGAGTCTGTAATTCCTAAAGAAATTACTAAACGTGTTGCAATTGAAATGGCATCACCATTAGGTTGGCACAAATATGTAGGCACTGAAGGTAAAGTGATAGGTATTGACCAATTTGGTGCAAGTGCCCCTGGCGACTTAGTCGTAGAAAAATATGGTTTCACTAAAGAAAATGTATTAAATCAAATTCGCACATTTTAATATTAGATAAGAAATTAGAGAACTGAGAAGGCTTTCATTGGAAAGTCTTCTTTAATTTGAATGAGCAATACAAAATAATTTTTAAGTTAACTAAAAATAAGTATTACATTTGTTTAAGTATTTGTTATGATAACAAATGGATGCAGAATTACTAACTAGCTCTTGAAAATAGAATAGTAATTTAGTAAAATTCAGTAGGATATAGAAAGTGGGTGAAACAATGGCAACATGGTTAGCAATTTTATTAATCATTGTAGCGCTTATCGGTGGATTAGTTGGTGGTTTCTTTTTAGCACGTAAATATATGATGGATTATTTGAAAAAAAACCCACCTATTAATGAAGAAATGTTACGTATGATGATGATGCAAATGGGTCAAAAACCATCGCAAAAGAAAATCAATCAAATGATGACAATGATGAATAAAAACATGGATCAAAACATGAAAAGTTCAAAAAAATAATTTTTAAATGGATTGTAGTACCTTTAAGGTTTACAATCCTTTATTTTTGTAGTAAAACAACTTTAGTGTTATTTAAAAAGAAAAATATTTAAAAATCTAAATAAATTACAATGAGTAATAAAGAGTAAGGGTTTATGAATATATAAGAAGGTGTAACGTTGGCGTATTTAATTTTTTCTGTTGTATTTGCTTTATTTATGGGTATAGTAGTAATTTTTATTCGAATGAAAGCTCAAAACTTTCCTGTTAATGAAAAGAAAATTATATTACCTCCATTTTTCATGGCTACAGGCGCATTGATGTATGTGATTCCGTACTTTAGATTGACTGGTACTGAAATTTTAGAGTCAATTATTCTAGGTGTCTTATTCTCATCTGTTCTTATATGGACAAGTCACTTTGAGGTACACGGTACTGAAATTTATATGAAGCGCTCAAAAGCATTTCCAATCATTTTAATTTCTTTATTAATTATACGTACTGTAATTAAAATATTTATCAGTAGTAAAATTGATCCAGGTGAAATTGGCGGCATGTTCTTCTTACTTGCGTTTAGCATGATTGTTCCTTGGAGATTAGCTATGTTATATAAATATAAAAAGTTGAAAAGAGCAACTGTCAAATAATTGAATAATGATTAAAAAATGATGTATTTTAAATTACTTTGAAAATTTTAGTATAGCCTGGGACATAAATCAATATCTCAGGCTATAATTACATATTGGAAGTAGTTGACTGAATTAAAAATACACCTGTAACTAACTTTTTTAATTCTAGTCAACCTTGCGGGGTTGAGCGGGGCCCAACAAAGAGAATTTCAAATTAGAAATTCTACAAGTGATGCAAGTTGGGGTTATTAATAGCTGCTTAATAACATAGGTGGGACAATGAATTTAAATTAATCATTGTTCCATCTTTTTTAGTTTGAACAATAGTGTGATTCAAGATATAATATACACGAACAAATGTTCTAAAGGGAGGCCATTATGAAGGTTATTCACACTGCTGATTGGCATTTAGGTAAGATTTTAAATGGTAAGCAATTTTTAGAAGATCAACATTATATATTGAACAAACTTATTGATAATTTGAAGGAAGAGAAACCAGATGTTCTGGTTATTTCGGGTGATATATATGATACGTCTTATCCTAGTAAGGAGACCATTAGACTTTTTGAAGAAACGATTAAAATTATAAATGTAAATATGAAAATTCCTACAATTATAACCAATGGGAATCATGATGGTAGAGAAAGATTAAATTATGGGTCAACATGGTTTGAGTTTTCACAATTATATATTAGAACGCAACTAGAATTAATGTCTACACCTATAACTATTAATAATATTAACTTTTACACACTTCCTTTTGCCACTATTAGTGAAATTAAGGCTTACTTCGATGATGATGATATCAAGACATATGAGCAAGCAACTCAAAAGTGTATTAACCACATTTCGAAGATTATAGACCCGAATCAAATTAATATTTTAATTGGCCATTTAACTATAAAAGGTGGTAAAACATCAGAATCTGAAAGGCCACTTACAATTGGAACAGTTGAAAGTGTAGAAAGCGCTAACTTCAATATTTTTGACAAAGTACTATTAGGACATCTTCATCATCCATTTAGTATTACAGATAATATTGTTGATTATAGTGGTTCGTTATTACAATACTCATTTTCTGAAGTGAACCAGGCCAAAGGATACAAAAAATTAATGATTAATTCAAAAGGTGACATAAATACTAAGTTTGTACAATTAAAACCTTTAAGAGAGTTAGAGGAAATTGAAGGTGACTACTCGGCTGTTATACAAGGCGACGTTCCTGTGAAAAATAAAGATAATTATTTTCACTTCAAACTTAAAAATATGTCTCATGTTACCGACCCTATCATCCACCTTAAACAGATATACCCAAATACACTTTCGCTTAGTAATATCACTTTTGAAAATCATAATAAATCAACGTACGCAGATTTTAAAACTACAGATGACCCTACAATAATTAAAAATTTCTACAAAACAATTACGGATGAAGATTTAACAAACTATCAAGAGAAGAAAATACATCAATTATTAAATCAAGTTATCAATAGGGAGGACTAAATAATTGAGACCAACTAAATTAATACTTAATAATTTTGGACCTTTCATACATGAAGTTATTGATTTTGAACAAATAAATAAAGAACAGTTATTTTTAATAAGTGGAAAAACTGGTTCGGGAAAAACTATGTTATTTGATGGCATTGTTTATGCGCTATTTGGTAAGGCTTCTACAGAAGGTAGAAATGAGGGGGAATTACGAAGTCATTTTGCAGATGGTAAATCCCCAATGAGTGTAGAATATGAATTTAAAATTAACGATAAAAAATTTAAAATATCTAGACAGGCTGGATTTATTAAAGAGGGGAATACTTCCTTAACACCTGGTAAACTTGATGTTTTTGAATTTGATGAAGAAAGTCAGCTTTACGAACTACGAGAGAGTAAAATCAGCTCTGGTAATGGTTTTATCAAAGATTTGTTAGGTATCAACGCTGAACAATTTAGACAATTATTCATATTACCTCAAGGAGAATTTAAGAAATTTTTAGTATCTAATAGTTCCGATAAACAAAGTATTTTAAGAACATTATTCAATAGTATCCGTTTTGAAGAGATGCAAAATTTATTGTTAAATCAAGTTAAAGACGAGAAGAAACAAATAGAATCACGTTATAGTCGGATTCAAATACTTTGGGAAGATATTGAAACATTTGAGAATGATGAATTAATTCAATTTAAATCTTTGAATAGTATGCAAACCAAAGACATTATTAAAGCAATACCTCAGTTTGAACTAGTAGGTCAACACTTAAATGAAGAATATGAACAATTAAAATCTGAACACAATGATGCGCTTGAAGCTATAAAAAGAAAAATTGAAGAAAACAATAAATTAATAGAATCACTTAAAGAACTCGATCGAAATAAAGATAAGAAAGTGCAACTAGAAAAAAACAAAGATAGTATTGAAAAATTAAAAGCTGAATTACGTAAAATTATTGAAATTAAACCCTTGAGTCAATTGTATAATCAAAGAAACACAAAAGAACAAAAATATGAAAATACTAAGGTTAAGCTAAATTCTATTCTTGAAGAGTTAAATGAACTTAATGATAAATTAGAGAAATTTAAGAAAGAAAAAGAAATTTTAAATGAACAATTAGAAGATATTAACATTAAGTCTGAATATATTGATAAAACTAAACAGTTTTATTCAAACATAAATAAGTATCGTGAAGCTTTTAACGAAATTAAACAAAATGAAACATACTTAAAAGAGAATAATCAAAAGCAAGAAGAAAATAAGAATTTAATTGATAAATTAAATAATGATATAGCTAAAATAGATGTTAATAACGAGAATATTGACGAAATAACACAGGAGATATTCCAATTAACAAACACTTTTGATAAAAAAGTGACTTTGAGAGAAAACAAGAAAAAATACCAATCTTTAAGTCAAAAATACAACGAAACAGAGAATAGTATTAAAAAGACTAAAGAACAAATTTCAGATTTAAAACTTCAATTAGAAAATATAGACAAGTCAAATATAGATTTAAATGATAAACAAACATTTATTCAAGAAATTCAAAATGCACTTCATGTTGGAGATACATGTCCTATATGTGGTAATGAAATTGAGTCTCTCAATGAACATATTAAGTTTGATGAAATTGCTAAGAATCAAAATTTAATAGAAGAGGTCAATAATCAGTTAAATAAAAAAATAAATGAGTTAACTAAACTTGAAACCACTTCTGATTATATTAGTAATCAAATGAGTGAGTTAGAAATAAATGATGATGAAATTTGTGATATCAACGAAATAGAACAACAATTAAGAACTAAAAATAAGGAAAAAGAAAAACTACAAATTCAAATTAAGCAACGTGAAAAGTTAAAAAGTGCACTAGATAAGCATAAAGATATTAAACATAGCTTACAAATTAAGCATGAAAAACTTTTATCATTGAAGCATCAATTTGAAACACTAATAAATGAATTTAAAAGCTACACTAATTATGATGAAACTAATAAATTTGAACAGTGCTTTAAGCAATATGAACAAATAGTAACTGATTATGTATCTAAGAGCGAAGTATTAGAGAAAGAAATAAATCAAACAAAACAACAAATTGAAATCGAAACAAATAATTTAAACAATAATAAATTAGCTATTAAAGAACTTGAACAAGAAATTAGTGGTCATAGCGATGAAATTAATCAAGAAATGAAGCGAATTGGACTAAATTCATACAAGGATGTTGAAATTTTATTATCTAAATTAGAAAACAAAGAGCAAATTGAAATGAAAATTCAGCAATATGAGCATGATCATCAAAAACTTACTTTAGAGATTGAACGACTATCTAAACTTACAAAAGATAATAAGTCTGAATCAGTTGAAAAATTGGAAGCTACAAAAACTGAAATTGAATCCAACTATAATAAGTACGTTGAAGCGAGTGCTACAATTCAATATCAAGTACAGAAAAATAAAGACAAATTTAATAGTATAATGGATCATATAAATTATTTAGAGAAAGAATTAAAAGAACAACAAGAAATCTTTGAATTATCAGAGGTACTATCAGGAAAAAATAGTAAAAAATTGACGCTTGAAAACTATGTGCTTATTTATTACTTAGAACGAATCATCCATCAAGCAAATATTCGTTTGGAACGCATGAGTGGGGAAAGATATCAGCTAAAAAGAAGAGAATCTATATCTCATGGTTATAGTGGTTTAGAAATTGAAGTGTTTGATTTTCATTCAAATAAATCTAGACATATTAGTTCATTATCAGGTGGTGAAACGTTCCAAGCATCTCTAGCTTTAGCGCTAGGATTGAGTGAAGTAGTTCAACAAGAATCTGGAGGTATTACCCTTGAGTCAATGTTTATAGATGAAGGCTTTGGTACGTTAGATCAAGAAACATTAGAAACTGCTTTAGATACTTTGGTGAAATTAAAAACTTCAGGCAGGATGGTTGGTATCATATCTCACGTTAGTGAACTTAAACAACGCATTCCATTAATACTTGAGGTAACATCGAATCAATATCAAAGTCATACTCGATTTAAGTGGAATTAAAAAAGACCGTATGGCAAAATTAATTCAATATTGTCATACGGTCTTAAAATATGATTATTTAGCTCTTAACAAATCGCGGATTTCTGTTAATAAAACAGTATTTTCTTCGATTTCTTCTTCAGGCTCTTCTTTCTTCACTAAAGTATTTGCGATTTTAACAAATATAAATAATGCGATTGCTACAATTATAAAATCAATAATTGATTGGATAAATAGGCCATATTTAATTCCCCAGAATTCCCAATCTTTAGCAAAATCAACAGAACCGAAAATTTTACCAATTAATGGCATGATAATGTATGTAACTAATGATGTAACAATTTTATTGAATGCTGCACCCATAACTACAGCGATTGCTAAATCTAGCACATTACCTTTAAGAGCAAACTCTTTAAATTCTTTTAACATAATTCAATACCCCTCACATAAGAATAAAATATATTATACAACATATAAATATTTTAGTAAATGTTTAATTTAAAAGAAATTTGATATTGTATAAAGGCTTTGTTATCCTTTAATATAGCGTCTTAAATTACTTCATAGTTATTTCAAACTAATTTTTAAATTTATTATAGGAAAGGAGTAAGTAAATTATGAATTCTTCTTCTGAAGAAACAAAACAAAACAAGAAGTTTTCATCGGTTTTTATTTACAGTGCTATCGTAGTAGCCATTGTTGTATCAATCGGTGCATTTTTACCTGAGCAATTCGGTAAAATTACAGGCGACATCAGTAGTTGGATTACTGAAAAGCTTGGCTGGTATTACATGATTTTGACTACTGTAATAGTGTTCTTTTGTATCTTTTTAATTTTTAGTCCAATCGGTAAACTTAAACTAGGTAAACCTAATGATAAACCTGAATTTAATACTGTTTCATGGTTTGCGATGTTATTTAGTGCTGGTATGGGAATAGGTTTAGTGTTCTACGGTGCAGCTGAACCTATGGCAGATTTTGCTTCACCTCCTAATGCTGATCCTAAAACTACTGAAGCATATACAGAAGCATTACGTTCTACATTTTTCCACTGGGGATTCCATGCTTGGGCTGTATATGGTGTAGTTGCATTAGCTTTAGCTTACGCACAATTTAGAAAAAATGAACCAGGTTTAATTTCACGTACACTACGCCCTATTTTAGGTGACAAAGTGGAAGGACCTATAGGAACAATTATTGACGTTCTTTCAGTATTTGCGACTGTTGTAGGTGTAGCCGTTTCACTTGGTATGGGTGCGTTACAAATTAATGGTGGACTTCATTATTTATTTGGTGTTCCAAATAATGTATGGGTTCAATCTATTATAATTGTCGTAGTTACAATATTATTTCTTGCTAGTGCATGGTCTGGTTTAAGTAAAGGTATTCAATATTTAAGTAACCTAAATATTGGTTTAGGTACTGTTTTAATGATTATTGCTTTAATTATTGGACCTACTGTACTTATTTTAAATATGTTTACTAGTTCAACTGGTAGCTTACTAAATTCATTCTTATTCAACAGTTTTGACACTGCAGCATTAAATGGTCAAAAACGTGAATGGATGTCTTCATGGACCCTTTATTATTGGGGTTGGTGGTTAAGTTGGAGTCCATTCGTAGGTGTATTTATTGCACGTGTGTCTAAAGGACGTTCAATTCGTGAATTTATCTCAGGTGTTTTACTAGTACCAGCAATCGTAAGTTTCTTATGGTTCAGTGTATTTGGTGTGTTAGGTATTGAAACAGGTAAAAAACACCCAGAATTATTTAAAATGACACCTGAAACTCAGTTGTTCGGTGTATTCCACCACGTTCCATTAGGAATGGCATTATCACTTATAGCATTAGTACTAATTGCTTCATTCTTTATCACATCTGCCGATTCAGCTACATTTGTGTTGGGTATGCAAACAACATTTGGTTCTCTTGAACCTTCTAGTGCTGTGAAAGTAACATGGGGTGTTTCTCAATCATTAATCGCATTCATCTTATTACTAGCAGGTGGGGGAAACGGTGCTGACGCATTAAACGCTATTCAAAGTGCGGCAATTATAAGTGCGTTCCCATTCTCCTTTGTAGTTATAATGATGATGATTAGTTTCTATAAAGATGCAAACCAAGAACGTAAATTCTTAGGATTAACACTTCAACCAAACAAACATAGACTTCAAGATTATGTTAAATATCAACAACAAGATTATGAATCTGATATTTTAGAAAAGCGTGAATCAAGAAGAAACGCTGAAAAATAATATGAAGGCATCATAATAACATTATTACCCTTAAGTGCTTTTAAAAGTACTTGAGGGTTTTTTATGAATTTAAAAGAAATCATGTTATATATTAATGAAAATCATTCTCAATTAATAATATTTACTTATAGTGGTAAGCTCATATGATAAGAATAACTTATATACACTGATTATAAATGCGAAAGCTAAATCACGTGAAATGTAGGTATATACAGTTGTTTTGAAAAACATATAATTATACAATTTATTTAAAGGCATATAAATATGAATTTTAATATTCAAGGGGGATATATAAATGACTTCTAACATTAAGCAACAAGCTAAAAAGACATTTGAAGCAAATGGCCAGTCATATACGTACTATGATTTAAAAAGTTTAGAAGAACAAGGTTTAACAAAAATAAGTAAATTACCTTACTCAATTCGTGTTTTATTAGAATCAGTATTAAGACAAGAAGATGAATTTGTCATTACTGATGAACATATTAAAGCGTTGGGTAACTTTGGCAATGAAGGAAATGAAGGTGAAGTACCTTTCAAACCATCTCGTGTTATTCTGCAAGACTTCACAGGTGTTCCTGCGGTTGTTGATTTAGCATCATTACGTAAAGCAATGAACGATGTTGGTGGGGATATTAATAAAATCAACCCAGAAGTGCCAGTTGACTTAGTCATTGACCACTCTGTTCAAGTTGATAGCTATGCTAATCCAGATGCATTAGAAAGAAATATGAAATTAGAATTCGAACGTAACTATGAGCGTTATCAATTTTTAAATTGGGCGACTAAAGCATTTGATAACTATAATGCTGTTCCCCCTGCAACTGGTATTGTTCACCAAGTAAACTTAGAATATCTTGCAAATGTTGTACACGTTCGCGATGTTGATGGAGAACAGACGGCATTTCCTGACACACTTGTAGGAACTGACTCTCATACAACAATGATCAATGGTATTGGTGTATTAGGTTGGGGTGTTGGTGGTATTGAAGCCGAAGCGGGTATGCTAGGACAACCTTCTTACTTCCCAATCCCTGAAGTAATTGGTGTTCGATTAACTAATTCATTACCACAAGGTTCAACAGCTACTGATTTAGCATTACGTGTGACTCAAGAACTACGTAAAAAAGGTGTAGTTGGCAAATTTGTTGAATTCTTCGGTCCTGGTGTAACTGACTTACCATTAGCAGATCGTGCAACAATCGCTAACATGGCGCCTGAATATGGTGCAACTTGTGGTTTCTTCCCAGTTGATGAAGAATCTCTTAAATATATGAGATTAACTGGACGTAAAGAAGAGCATGTTGAATTAGTTAAAGCTTATTTAGAACAAAATAATATGTTCTTCACTGTAGATAAAGAAGACCCTGAATATACAGATGTCATCGACTTAGATTTATCTACTGTTGAAGCTTCATTATCAGGTCCAAAACGTCCACAAGATTTAATTTTCTTAAGTGATATGAAGAAAGAATTTGAAAAATCTGTTACAGCACCTGCTGGTAACCAAGGACATGGACTAGATAAAAGTGAATTTGATAAAAAAGCAAATATCAATTTTGCTGACGGTTCAACTGCAACAATGAAAACAGGTGATATTGCTATTGCAGCAATCACATCATGTACAAATACATCTAACCCTTATGTAATGTTAGGGGCAGGCTTAGTTGCTAAAAAAGCTGTTGAAAAAGGTCTTAAAGTTCCTGAATTTGTTAAAACTTCATTAGCGCCAGGTTCAAAAGTTGTAACTGGATACTTAAGAGATTCAGGTCTTCAAGAATATTTAGATGACTTAGGGTTTAACTTAGTTGGTTACGGCTGTACTACATGTATTGGTAACTCTGGTCCATTATTACCTGAAATCGAAAAAGCAGTGGCTGAAGAAGATTTACTAGTTACATCAGTATTATCTGGTAACCGTAACTTTGAAGGTCGTATCCATCCATTAGTTAAAGCAAACTATTTAGCTTCTCCTCAATTAGTAGTAGCTTATGCATTAGCTGGTACAGTTGATATTGATTTACAAAATGAGCCAATTGGTAAAGGTAAAGATGGTCAAGATGTTTACTTAAACGATATCTGGCCAACTATTCAAGAAGTTGCAGATACTGTAGATAGTGTTGTAACACCTGAACTATTCTTAGAAGAATATAAAAACGTGTATAATAACAATGAAATGTGGAATGAAATTGATGTAACAGATGCACCATTATATGACTTTGATCCTAATTCAACATATATCCAAAATCCATCATTCTTCCAAGGTTTATCAAAAGAGCCTGGTACAATTGAACCACTTAAAGATTTAAGAGTTATGGGTAAATTTGGCGATTCTGTTACGACTGACCATATTTCTCCTGCCGGTGCAATCGGTAAAGACACACCAGCTGGTAAATATTTATTAGATCATGATGTACCTATTAGAAACTTTAACTCTTACGGTTCTCGACGTGGTAACCATGAAGTAATGGTAAGAGGTACATTTGCTAATATTCGTATTAAAAACCAATTAGCCCCAGGTACTGAAGGTGGATTCACTACTTACTGGCCTACAGATGAAGTAATGCCTATATATGATGCAGCTATGAAATATAAAGAAGACGGTACTGGTTTAGCTGTTTTAGCAGGAAACGACTACGGTATGGGTTCTTCTCGTGACTGGGCTGCAAAAGGTACAAACTTATTAGGTGTGAAAACTGTTATCGCTCAAAGCTATGAACGTATTCACCGTTCTAACTTAGTTATGATGGGTGTTTTACCATTACAATTTAAAGATGGTGAATCGGCTGAATCATTAGGATTAGATGGAAAAGAAGCTATTTCTGTTGATATTGACGAAACAGTAAGTCCACGTGATACTGTGAAAGTACATGCTAAAAAAGAAAATGGTGAAGTCGTTGATTTTGAAGCAATTGTACGATTTGATTCACTAGTAGAATTAGATTACTATCGTCATGGTGGTATTTTACAAATGGTTCTAAGAAATAAATTAGCGCAATAATATATGAACTTTGAAGCCATGCTGACTTTATGTTGGCATGGCTTTTTTATGTTAATATGAAATATGAATGATTTTGGAAAAGAGGTACTTAAGAATGATATACAGTATGACTGAAATTGAAGCTAGATATCAAGAAACAGATAAAATGGGTGTGATTTATCATGGTAATTATGCTACATGGTTTGAGGTTGCACGAACAGATTACATCCGAAAGTTGGGTTTTAGTTATGCAGATATGGAAAAAGAGGGCATCATTTCTCCAGTTGTAGACCTTCAAATAAAATATAGAAAATCAATTTTTTATCCTGAAAAAGTGACAATTAAAACATGGGTTGAGCAATATTCGAGACTTAAATCAGTTTATTGTTATGAAGTATATAATGAGAATGGAGAACTTGCTACAACTGGTTCAACTCAATTAATTTGTATGAAATCAAGTAATTTTCGACCAATTAGATTAGACCGTTACTTCCCAGAATGGCATAAGGTTTATAGTCATGTAGATAAATTAAATCAAGATGGAAAAGATTTTGAAGTGACTCAATCAAGCGACCTTGAAATATAGATGATATACAAGACTTATGTGAGAGGAATGTATTCATTTTAACCCAGCTTGCTTTGCTTGAAGAATTTCAGGGCGAAATTCTCTATGTGGGGGCCGACTATCATTTACCTTACCTTTAAAATTTTTATTGTGATTTCAAGCGTTTAGATTTATCACTAATATGTATTAAAAAAACTGAGAAATGCTACATGGGAGCGTCTTCTCAGTTCTTTTATATATGCTTAGTTAAATTCAACGGTTTTTATGACTTACTTCAATTTAGAATAGGCAATTTCATCATCATGATCTACTTTTTCAACGAGGACTTCATTATCCTCAAAATACCATAGATCTTCTTCTGAAACGACTAATATCAAATCATTATAATTTTCTTCGTAACCAATTTCTACATCTTCTCTTGGTTCAACGCGAAAGGCAGGACTGAAACCTTGTTTAAGTTGAAATTCACCACCATAGCGAACGTAAAACTGTAAAACTTTGTTATTTTCAGGTAAGTCTAGTTCATCTTTAAACCATTCTACAGCTTGATCTGTTAGTTTAATTTTCATTACATTATCCTCCTACCTTATTTATCTATTACTTGGATTTTTTTAAAATGGAACTCTTAGAATTATAACATATTCATATTTTGAGATAATCCATAAAATTTCAATGAAGATATAAAAAAGCACTAAGCGAATTGATACGCTTAATGCATTATTATCGGTATTGGATTTACATCCATTTTATTTTTGGCTCTTCGCCTTTAAAAATTCTTACAATATTGGTGCGATGTCTTACTATTAAAATTATTGAAACGAGTAAGCTCATCCCAAATAATATGTAATCTTGTATGATGAGAGAGCCAATAACGCAACAAATTGCTGCAATAATACTTGAGAGTGAAACATATTTAAATATATATAATACTCCAAAGAATATAATTGCCAATATAAGTAGCAAGATAGGATTTACGCCTAAGACAACACCAGCACTTGTAGCTACAGCTTTTCCACCCTTAAATCTAAGATATATTGGATATACATGGCCAAGTATTGCGAATAAACCTACAATTAACCCATGTGTGAAGAACGTGCTAAGCGGTCCATCTGCATGCACTGGAAACCAAATAGGAAAGAACACAGTAATAAATCCTTTAAATATATCTAAAAAGGTTACAATAAATCCTGCTGGTTTACCTAGAACTCGGAAACTATTAGTTGCGCCAGTATTACCACTGCCATATTGTCTAATATCTTTTTTGAAAAAAAGCTTTCCTATAACATATCCATTAGGAATAGCACCAATGAGATAGCTTAATATGAGCATGACTACTATCATCATATAACTTTACACATCCTTTAATAACGTAGCTATATTTTACCATAATCTAATAGATAACAACGACCAATTTTAAAAATTTGTTCTTAACAGGAACTTTAAATAGATTAGTTTTTAACTCACGCTTGCAATTTAGACCAATTTATATAAGAATAACTATTGTATAGTTTTTAAAACGAACGTACGTTTGTAGGAGGCGAACGCATTGGCAACAAAAAATTCAAATCATTACTCAGATGATTCTATTCAAGTATTAGAGGGATTGGAAGCTGTAAGAAAGCGTCCAGGTATGTATATAGGATCTACTGATAAACGAGGACTACATCATTTAGTGTATGAAGTAGTAGATAACTCCGTAGATGAAGTTTTAAACGGATATGGTAATGAAATAAATGTAACAATAAATCAAGATAATAGTATTTCTATTGAAGATAATGGTCGTGGTATGCCTTCAGGAATGCATGCATCAGGTAAACCTACTGTAGAAGTTATTTTCACAGTATTGCACGCCGGTGGTAAATTCGGCCAAGGCGGATATAAAACATCAGGTGGATTGCATGGGGTTGGTGCATCTGTAGTTAACGCATTAAGCGAATGGTTAGAAGTAGAAATACATAGAGACGGGAATATTTACAAGCAAAGCTTTAAAAATGGTGGAGTGCCAGCATCTGGATTAGTTAAATCAGGTAAAACAAAAAAAACAGGAACTAAAGTTACATTTAAACCAGATCCCGAAATATTTAAAGCTACAACTACATTTAATTTTGAAACCTTAAGTGAGAGATTACAAGAATCTGCTTTCCTATTAAAGAATCTTAAAATAACATTGAAAGATTTACGTAGTGGCAAAGAACGTGAAGATGTTTATCATTACGAAGAGGGAATTAAAGAGTTTGTCAGTTATGTAAATGAAGGCAAAGAGGTTCTTCACGACGTAACTATGTTTACAGGTGCTTCAAATGGTATAGAAGTAGATGTCGCTTTTCAATATAATGATCAATATTCAGAGAGTATATTAAGCTTCGTAAATAACGTGCGTACCAAAGACGGCGGAACACATGAAGTAGGATTTAAAACTGCAATGACACGTGTGTTCAACGATTACGCAAGAAGAATCAATGAATTAAAAGAAAAAGATAAGAATTTAGACGGTAATGATATTCGTGAAGGTTTAACTGCAGTTATATCAGTTCGCATACCTGAAGAATTGTTACAATTTGAAGGGCAAACTAAATCTAAATTGGGTACTTCAGAAGCTCGTAGTGCTGTTGATTCAGTAGTTTCTGATAAATTGCCATATTATTTAGAAGAAAAAGGTCAACTTTCTAAATCTCTAGTGAAGAAAGCAATTAAAGCACAACAAGCTAGGGAAGCTGCGCGTAAAGCACGTGAAGATGCACGTTCAGGTAAGAAGAATAAACGTAAAGACACTTTATTATCAGGAAAGTTAACACCTGCTCAAAGTAAAAATACTGAGAAAAATGAATTATATTTAGTCGAAGGTGACTCAGCAGGTGGTTCAGCTAAACTTGGAAGAGATAGAAAATTCCAAGCGATTTTACCTTTAAGAGGTAAAGTTATTAATACTGAAAAAGCAAGACTTGAAGATATTTTTAAAAATGAAGAAATTAATACTATCATTCATACAATTGGTGCTGGTGTTGGAAACGACTTTAAAATAGAAGACAGTAATTATAATAGAATTATTATCATGACTGATGCCGACACAGATGGTGCACATATTCAAGTATTATTATTAACCTTCTTCTTTAAGTACATGAAACCACTTGTACAAGCTGGAAGAGTATTTATCGCATTGCCGCCATTATATAAACTGGAAAAAGGAAAAGGTAAATCTAAGCAAGTTGAATATGCATGGACTGATGATGAACTTGAAAAACTTCAGAAGAAATTAGGAAAAGGATTTATGTTGCAACGTTATAAAGGTCTAGGTGAAATGAACCCTGAACAGTTATGGGAAACAACTATGAATCCTGAAACTAGAACATTAATTCGTGTTCAAATTGAAGATGAAATGCGTTCATCTAAACGAGTTACAACTTTAATGGGTGATAAAGTTGCGCCACGTCGTGAATGGATTGAAAGTCACGTTGAATTTGGCATGCAAGAAGATCAGAGTATATTAGATAATACTGAAGTACAAGTACTAGAAACTGAAGAATATACTGAGGAGGAAACAAATTGAGTGAGATAATTCAAGATTTATCACTTGAAGATGTGATAGGCGATCGTTTTGGAAGATATAGTAAATATATTATTCAAGAACGTGCATTACCGGATGTTCGTGATGGCTTGAAGCCAGTACAACGAAGAATTCTTTTCGCAATGCATAGTAGTGGGAATACGTATGATAAGAATTTCCGTAAGAGTGCGAAGACAGTCGGTGACGTTATTGGTCAATATCATCCTCATGGCGACTCATCAGTATATGATGCAATGGTGCGCTTAAGTCAAGATTGGAAATTACGTCATGTTTTAATTGAAATGCATGGTAATAACGGTAGTATCGATAATGATCCTCCTGCAGCCATGCGTTATACTGAAGCGAAGTTAAGCCAATTATCGGAAGAACTTGTCAGAGATATTAACAAGGAAACTGTTGCATTTGTTCCAAACTATGATGATACAACTTTAGAACCAATGGTTTTACCAGCAAGGTTTCCTAATTTATTAGTTAATGGTTCAACAGGGATTTCTTCAGGTTATGCGACTGACATCCCACCGCATAATTTAGCAGAGGTAATTCAAGCAACATTGAAATATATCGATAATCCTGATATTACTGTCACTCAACTAATGAAATATATAAAAGGTCCAGATTTCCCTACTGGCGGTATTATTCAAGGCGTGGATGGCATTAAGAAAGCTTATGAGACTGGTAAAGGTAAAATTGTTGTACGTTCTAAAGTAGATGAAGAAACCCTTCGTAATGGTCGTCAACAACTTATCGTTACTGAGATTCCTTACGAAGTGAATAAAAGTTCACTAGTCAAAAGAATCGATGAGTTAAGAGCAGATAAAAAAGTAGATGGTATTATCGAAGTCCGTGATGAAACTGATCGCACTGGATTACGAATAGCAATCGAACTGAAAAAGGATGTAAATGCAGAAGCTATAAAAAACTATTTATTCAAAAACTCTGATTTACAAATTGCTTATAACTTTAATATGGTTGCAATTAGTGACGGTCGTCCAAAATTAATGGGTATTCGCCAAATTATTGATAGTTACTTAAATCATCAAATTGAAGTTGTGGCAAATCGTACGAAATATGATTTAGATCATGCTGAAAAACGCATGCATATTGTGGAAGGTTTAATGAAAGCACTATCAATATTGGATGAGGTTATCACGTTAATTCGTAACTCTAAAAATAAAAAAGATGCTAAAGACAATTTAGTTGCTGAATTTGAATTTACGGAAGCTCAAGCAGAGGCTATTGTTATGCTTCAACTTTATCGTTTAACTAATACAGATATCGTTGCATTGGAAAATGAACATAATGAGTTAGCTAATTTGATTAAAGAATATCGTCATATACTTGATAATCATGATGCATTGTTACAAGTAATTAAAAGTGAATTGACTGATATTAGAAAACGATTTAAATCTGAGCGTTTATCATCAATTGAAGCGGAAATCGCAGAAATCAAAATTGATAAAGAAGTTATGGTTCCAAGTGAAGATGTTGTTTTAAGTATTACACGTCAAGGATATATTAAACGGACATCTACACGTAGTTTTAATGCCAGTGGTGTCACTGAAGTAGGGCTTAAAGATGGAGACAGTTTACTCAAATATCAAACAGTTAACACGCAAGATACGGTACTTGTTTTTACAAATAAAGGAAGGTATTTATTCATTCCGGTTCATAAATTAGCAGATATCAGATGGAAAGAACTTGGACAGCATGTATCTCAAATTGTTCCCCTAGATGATTATGAAACTGTAGTTGATGTTTACAATGAACAAAGTTTTAAAGATGACGCATTTTATGTACTAGCGACTCGAAATGGAATGATTAAAAAAAGTAACGTTAGCTTATTTAAAACGACTCGTTACAATAAACCATTAGTTGCTATGAAAGTTAAAGATAATGATGAATTAATAAACGTCATTCGATTAAATGAAGATCAACTCATCAGTGTATTAACACATAAAGGTATGTCATTAACGTATTCAAGTGAAGAACTATCTGATACGGGATTACGAGCAGCTGGGGTGAAATCTATCAACTTAAAAGATGAAGATTTTGTCGTTATGACGGATGTTGTAGATAGTGATAGCTCAATTATAATGGCTACTCAAAGAGGTGCTGTAAAACGAATTAGCTATAAGATTTTACAACAAGCTAAAAGAGCACAAAGAGGTATTACATTACTTAAAGAGTTGAAGAAAAATCCGCATCGTGTTGTTGCAGGTTATGTTGTTAAAGATGAAAGTATGTATACTCTATATTCTGAAAGTCACTCTGAAGAAGGACAAATCACTGATATTCATTTATCTGAACAATACACAAATGGGTCATTTGTTGTTGATGTTAAAGAGTTTGGAGACGTCTTAGATATGACAATCGACTAATGGATTATAAAAATTATATTTTCAATTTTAAAGGAAAATGATAAAATTGAACTTGTTATTTTAACCAATTTTAATCTTTCAAGAGATTTATATTGATGTTGTATAACACTCAAACGTAATATGTACTAGTATTATTTTATTGGGTTTATTCAATACAGTATAAATCTCTTGTAGTATATCTTAGGATATTAAATTATTTTAGATGAGAGGGATTTAATGAGTGATTTCGATAATTTAATACCTGGATGGTTTAAAACAATTGTTCAGGTAGGTAATGATTTAATTTGGTCGCAATATTTAATTGGATTGCTATTAACTGTAGGGTTCTTCTTTACTATTAGTTCTAAATTCGTGCAATTACGTATGTTGCCGGAAATGTTTAGAGCTTTAACCGAGAAACCTGAAACATTAAATAGTGGTGAAAAAGGTATATCACCATTCCAAGCATTTGCAATTAGTGCTGGTTCCCGTGTAGGTACTGGTAATATTGCAGGTGTAGCTACGGCAATTGTACTAGGTGGTCCTGGTGCAGTATTTTGGATGTGGGTAATTGCTTTTATCGGTGCTGCAAGTGCATTTATGGAGGCAACTTTAGCTCAAATTTATAAAGTTCATGACAAAGAAGGTGGATTCCGAGGGGGCCCAGCATATTACATAACTAAAGGTTTGAACCAAAAATGGTTAGGTATCTTATTCTCAATATTAATTACTATAACATTTGCGTTTGTATTTAATACTGTTCAATCTAATACGATTGCAGAATCATTAAATACACAGTACAACGTAAGTCCAGTTGTAACAGGTATTATTTTAGCTGTTATTACTGCAGCAATCATTTTTGGTGGTGTCCGCAGTATCGCGACATTATCTTCATTGATTGTTCCAATCATGGCTATTATTTATATCGGTATGGTTTTAGTTATCTTATTATTAAATATCGATCAAATTGTTCCGATGATTGGCACAATCATTAAGAGTGCATTTGGTTTCGAGCAAGTTACAGGAGGCGCTGTAGGTGCAGCGATTCTTCAAGGTATTAAACGTGGTCTATTCTCTAACGAGGCTGGTATGGGTTCTGCGCCAAACGCAGCAGCAACAGCGGCAGTGCCACATCCAGTTAAACAAGGTTTAATTCAATCACTTGGTGTATTTTTCGATACAATGTTAGTTTGTACAGCCACAGCGATTATGATTCTTTTATATTCAGGATTAAAATTTGGAGAAAATGCACCTCAAGGTGTTCAAGTTACACAATCAGCATTAAATGAACATTTAGGTTCAGCTGGAGGTATCTTCTTAACAATCGCAATTACGCTATTTGCATTTTCTTCTGTTGTTGGTAACTATTATTATGGTCAATCTAACATAGAGTTCTTATCTAAAAACAAAGTAGTTATGTTTGTTTTTAGATGTTTAGTTGTCTTATTAGTATTTGTTGGATCAGTAGTAAAAACTGAAACTGTATGGAGTACTGCCGATTTATTCATGGGATTAATGGCAATTGTTAACTTGATTTCTATAATTGGTCTTTCAAATATAGCGATAGCTGTAATGAAAGATTACCAAAAACAACGTAAAGCTGGTATGAAACCTGTGTTTAAACCAGAGAATCTTGAAATTAACTTATTTGGTATTGAAACTTGGGGTAGAGAAAATCAACTACCTAAAAAATAATCACTTAAGTGATTGATTAAAATAGAATTTATTCATACTCCTTTCAATGTGTTGAAACTCTCATTCAAAACGTTGAAAGGAGTTTTTACATTAAGTTAGAAATCTTTTCATTTTTAATAAATAGATTTATAATTCATATATTACAGAGAAAGGTGATTATGATGGGTGAGTATACCATTTCTAAAGCTTTAAATAATAACGTCATCATATGCACTTATAATAATCAAGAGGTCATTCTCATTGGAAAAGGTATTGGCTTTAATAAAAAGGCTGGAATGACCCTAGATGAAAGTGCTTCAATAGAAAAGGTTTATAAATTAGAGCAAAAACAACAACAAGAATATTACAAATCTTTAGTTGAAATTGCCGATGAAGATGTTCTACAAGCGATTATTGAATCAGTCAATTTTATTACAAGTACAACTCATACTACAGATGATAAAAACCTTGTTGTTGCATTGACTGATCATATTATATTTGCATATAAAAGATTAAAACAAAATCAAATTATTAGTAATCCATTTGCTATCGAAACCAAACATTTATATAGTGATGCGTATGCTATTGCAAGTCAAGTTATTGATAAATTGAATCAACGACTAGATGTTAAGTTCCCACCTGATGAAATTGGATTTATTGCATTACACATTGCTTCAAACACAGAGGATTTAACGATACATGAGATGTCTTTGATCAATAAATTGATTAGTAAAAGTATACTTATTATTGAAAATGATTTAAATCATGAAATCGATAATCATACGGTTCAATATCAACGTTTTATAAGACATATTCAATTTTTAATTCGACGACTTAATAAAAAAGAATATATATATGCTCAAGATGTTTTTATAGATATGGTTAAAAATCATTACCCAAATGCATATAATACTGCTTTTAAAATTTCAAAAATGATTCAAAAGCACTTGAATATTCCTATCGATGATTCCGAAATTGTGTATCTTGCTTTACATATTTATCATTTTGAAAATCAAATAAGTTCATCGCATAACTAAGGAACACTTAATTATTTTTGTGTTATGATGTAAAATAGCTATAGTTTTAATAGTAAGTTAAGGTATGGTGAAAAACATGGCAATTGAAAATAAGCAAGTTGAAGAAAAAAACGCAAAAAAATTTAGTTTTACAGAAACGCGTTTTATGAAATTCTTAGGCGGTAAAGATTTATTATTTGCTTTGCTTTCATTAGTGCTCATAGGTATTGTAATATTTATATTTGATAAAATTTCTTATGTTTTTGAACCATTTATCATCATATTTAATACAATTGTAGCACCAATTATTTTATCGCTTATTTTATTCTATCTTATTAATCCAGTGATTAATTTGATGGAGAGATATAATATTCCAAGATTACTAGGAATCATTATTGTATTTTTAGCTATTGTTGGTGGAGCGACATTAATTATTAATTTATTAATTCCGCTTATTGGAGATCAAATCACACGTTTAGCTAACAACTTCCCTAAATATGTAGATGAATTTAATAACGCTATAGATCAAGTCACACATTTTTCTTTCTTATCATCATTTTATACTCAAATACAAGATTGGTTAGACTCAGTTTCCAATAAGATACCTTCTATGGTTTCGAGTTATTTTGATGGATTTGGAACTAAAATTAGAAGTTTTGCAGAAGCTATTGTTAATGTAGGTGTAGTTCTTGTCACAACACCTTTTGTATTATTCTTCATGTTAAAAGATGGTCACAAATTTAAAGAGTATTCAACGAAGATTATGCCACCTAAATTTAGAAAAGATTACCATGATTTAATGGAAAAAATGAGTGTACAAGTTGGATCATATATCCAAGGTCAAATTATTGTTTCATTTTGTATTGGTATCTTACTCTTTATAGGTTATTCAATTATTGGTCTTGATTACGGTCTTGTACTTGCTTGTATAGCTGCTGTTACAAGTGTTGTACCTTATCTAGGACCAACGATTGCTATTTCACCAGCCATCATCATAGCGATTATTACATCGCCTTTCATGTTATTGAAATTAATTGTAGTATGGACGCTTGTTCAATTTATTGAAGGACATTTCATTTCACCTAATGTTATGGGTAAAACATTGAAAATTCATCCTTTAACGATTATTTTCATCTTATTGAGTGCTGGTAATTTATTAGGTATTGTTGGTGTTATTTTAGGTATTCCTGGTTATGCAATACTTAAAGTATTAGTCTCACACCTATTCTTATTATTTAAACGTCGTTATAACAAGTATTATGGTGATGATTCAGGAGAATATGAAATTAAAAAAGAAGAAACTAAAGAATGTACTCAATCTGAATAAACTCTAAAAGAGTATTAAGTGTTAAAGCCAGTTTATCTAGCTTTCTCAGTTTTAGTTACCTAGCGGGAATGAGATAATGAATTCATTTTTGGATTCTGTCTCGTTCCCGTCTTTTTTAAGAAAGTATTTAATCTTACACACATTACAATACTGTTAGTATGAGTTATACATATTCATATGTTCATTCAAATGAAGGTATGATATATTTTTAAATAATCGTAGGTAAAGGTAGAGGTATGACATGACTGAAGAACTTAAGAATAGATTATTATCAATACTCAAATTTGTTTTTGCTGCAGTTTTATTTATAGCAGTTGTTGCAACGCTATATCATGAATTAGCACACATTAATTTTAAACAAACACTTGAAGCATTTAGCAAAATTAATCGTTGGTATCTAGTTGGCTTATTCATTTGCGGTGGTTCAGCTATGATTTTACTAAGTTTGTATGATCTTATCTTAGTAAAAGGGTTAAAACTTGATATACCACTTATTAGGGTTTTTAAAATCAGCTATATCATTAATGCACTTAATGCCATTGTTGGCTTTGGTGGATTTATAGGGGCTGGTTTTAGAGCATTTATTTATAAAAATTATACAACTGATAGAAAAAAATTAGTTCATGCCATTTCAATCATACTGATTTCTATGTTAATGGGTTTGAGTCTTTTATCAATCCTTGTCGTGTTACATATCTTTGATGCTTCCCATATAATAAATAAAGTAAGTTGGGTTCGATGGATTTTATATGTTGTTGCATTATTTTTACCTTTATTTATTGCCTATACCATGATTAACCCTATTGATCGTAACAATAAATATTTAGGTGTTTATTGCACATTAGTATCAAGTTTTGAGTGGCTGGCAGCTGCGACAGTACTCTATTTATCAACAGTTATTGTAGATATTAACATAGCATTCACGACTGTTATCGGTATATTCATCATTGCTGCTCTTTCTGGATTGGTTAGTTTCATACCAGGTGGCTTCGGTGCTTTCGATTTAGTTGTATTATTAGGTCTTAAGTCTTTAGGCGTTCCTGAAGAAAAAGTATTATTAGCGTTATTATTATATCGTTTCGCTTATTACTTTGTACCAGTTATTATTGCACTTATTTTATCTACATTTGAGTTTGGATCATCTGCGCGAAAATACTTCGAAGAATCTAAATATTTTGTACCTGCAAGAGATGTAACATCTTTTTTATTCTCTTATCAAAAAGATATTATTGCCAAGATTCCATCATTTGCCTTAGCTACGTTAGTACTAATAACAAGTTTTGTTTTCTTTATTAATAACATTACAATTGTTTATGATGGTTTATACGATGATCATCATTTCGCATATTATATTATGTTATCTGTACATACAAGTGCTTGCTTATTATTACTTATCAATGTTAGAGGTGTATTTAAACAAAGCCGACGTGCTATTTTGTTTGTAATGATTTCACTTGTTTTAATATTTAGTGCAACAATATATACTTATGCATCTTTAATTCTTTTATCATGGATTTTATTAATATTTATATTACTTATTCTCGCTTATCGTCGTTCTAAAGTGATGAAACGACCATTCAGATTAAAACGTTTAATTTTTACAATTATTTTAAGTATGCTGGTATTGTATGTTAATCATTTTATAATTTCAGAAACTTTATATGCACTTGATATTTACCACATTGAAATGGATACTTCTTTATTGAAATATTATTTCTGGTTAACTATTCTTGTCGTAGTCATACTTGTAGGTATCGTCGCATGGTTATTGGGGTCTAGATACACTAGACCACATCAATTAGAAGATTTATCGAGATGTAAATCAATTATTGAAACGTATGGTGGCAATTATTTAAGTCATTTAATCTATAGTGGAGATAAAGATGTCTTTATGCATGAAGCGCAACAAGCTTTTTTAATGTATCGCTACAAAGGTAACGCTCTTGTTGTGTTAGGAGATCCAATCGGTGATACGAAGGCGTTTCAGTCTTTACTTATTGATTTTTATAACTACGGTGAAAAGTTAGGCTATGACATTATATTCTATCAAGTGTCAGATCGCTTTATGCCGCTATATCATAATTTTGGTAATCAGTTTTTCAAACTTGGTGAAGAGGCCATTATAGATTTAACTCAATTTACGACATCAGGAAAGAAACGTCGTGGTTTCCGAGCAACACTTAATAAATTTGATGATTTAAATATTCAATTTGAAATTTTAGAGCCACCTTTTTCGAAAGATCTCATTTTTCAATTAAAACAAGTTAGTAATCAATGGCTAGATGGACGTAATGAAATGCATTTTTCAGTAGGTCAATTTACAGAAGAGTATTTACAACAAGCACCTATTGGAATAATGAAGAATGAGGAAGGTAAAGTCATTGCGTTTTGCACTTTAATGCCTACTTATTATAATGAAGCTATTTCAGTAGATTTAATTCGTTGGTTACCTGATTTAGATTTACCTTTAATGGATGGCCTATATCTACATATGTTACTTTGGGGTAAAGATAAAGGCTATAAAGCATTTAACATGGGTATGGCAACTTTATCAAATGTAGGTCAATTAAATTATTCTTACCCACGAGAGCGTGTAGCTGGGCGTGTGTTTGAACACTTCAATGGTCTATATCGCTTTCAAGGACTACGTAAGTATAAAGAAAAATATAGTCCAAATTGGGAACCAAGATTTTTGGTTTATAGAAAAGATAGTTCACTATGGTATAGTATGTTAAAAGTAATGAGAGTTATTCGTCATAAATAATTGTTAAAAAAAGGCATCCAACAAGTGAATGGGTGATAATCACTTTGAAGGGTGCCTTTGATTATTTAAAACTTTAATTGGATTTATAATTTGCTCGGTCTTGTTGTTCTTGAGCATAACGCTCAGGGTTCTTTTTGTAAAAATCTTGATGATATTCTTCTGCTTTGTAAAAAGTTGAAGCGGGTAATATTTTAGTCGCTATTGCTTTTTCTGAATGAATTGTTTGCTCGAGTTGGTGAACGTATTGCTCAGCAAGTCTTTTTTGATCCTCATTCGTGTAGAATATAGCTGTTCTATATTGTGAACCTCTATCTTGAAACTGGCCACCATCATCAATGGGATCAATAACCGAGAAAAATACTTCTAATAATTTATTATAAGAAAACAATGCAACATCATATTCAATTTTTACAGTTTCATAATGTCCTGTGGTCCCACTTTTCACATCTTCATAAGTAGGGTTGTGAGTTGAACCACCCATATAGCCAGATGTTACTGTTTCTATACCATCGAATTGATCGAAAGGTTTGGTCATACACCAGAAACACCCACCAGCAAAATATGCTGTATTAATATTCATTTATGCCATCCTTTCATTGGACCTTAGTACCATTTATTTAAAAATCGCTTGATTTTTCAAAGCAACTTCTATAATTTAATTATATATAATTATAGTACATAGATATACAATTTTGAAGATTTTTACTAGACGTAAGGTAGGTAAATATGACAGAAGAGAAGGATAAGACAGTATACAGACGACAAGCAGACGCGCAGACACCTTCTAAACGACGGAATAAGAAAAAGCTACGTAAATTACCTTTTATCATTTTGATTATATTGATATTGCTAATCGCAGCTATTATCTATATTGTCCATGGTTATCGTAGTGGTGTTAATTACGCTGAGAAACATGCAAAAGATATCAAAGTACATAAGTTTAATGGACCAGTAAAAAATGACGGTAAGATTTCTGTACTTGTGTTAGGTGCTGACAAAGCTAGCGGTGGTAAGTCGCGTTCAGATTCCATCATGGTAGTTCAATATGATTATATTCATAAGAAAATGAAAATGATGTCAGTGATGCGTGATATTTATGCGGAAATACCTGGATATCAGAATTATAAAATTAATGCAGCCTATTCACTTGGCGGACCTGAACTTCTTAGAAAGACTTTAAATAAGAATTTAGGTATTAATCCTGAATATTATGCAGTCATTGATTTTACGGGCTTTGAAAAGATGATTGATGAATTAGAACCTAACGGCGTTCCTATGGACGTAGAAAAAGATATGTCTGAAAATATTGGCGTATCTCTTAAAAAAGGTCATCATCGTTTAAACGGTAAAGAATTACTTGGATATGCGAGATTTAGACATGATGAGGAAGGAGATTTTGGGCGAGTTAGACGTCAACAACAAGTTATGCAGACGTTGAAAAAAGAGTTAGTTACACCTAGCTCAGTAATAAAATTGCCTAAAGTAGCTGGTATATTAAGGGGCTATATTAATACAAGTATGCCAAATTCAGCTATCTTCCAAACAGGTATTAGTTACGGTATAAGAGGAGATAAGAACGTAGAATCTCTTACGGTTCCAATTAATAATTCGTACCAGAATATTAATACAAATAACGATGGCAGTGCCTTAGAGATTGATAAGGAGAAAAATAAAAAAGCTGTCAAAGAATTTCTAAATAACTAAAACGTAAAAGAGCGCACTCGATTGGGTGCACTCTTTTTTACGACTTTAATAAACACCATAATATTATTATGTAAACTAATTAAAGTTTTATTCTGCGTCTGATTTTCTAACTCCTGCAACGCCATAGTGATTTTTTTGCATTTCTTCAATAATCACATGAATTGCCTCTCTATTAGCTCCAGTAGTTTTTTCAACTGCATTTGTTACTTCTGTTACTAAATTTTTTAATTGTTCATCTGAGCGTCCTTCTAACAATTTAACATTGATGATTGGCATCTTATTTCCTCCTTGAATTAGTAATTTCATCCATAGTATAGCATGTTTTAGGACAGTACTCCAAAACAAAATAAAGAACATTAGTTCTTATTTTTATTGAAACAGAACAAATGTTCGTATATAATAAAAATGACTAAGGGAGGTATCTTGGCATGTATGATTATAATTTATTGGAAGAAAGAGACATATTATGTATCGATCAAAAGAGTTTTTTTGCTAGTGTATCATGTATCCAAAAGGGATTGAATCCTCTAGAAACAAAGTTAGCAGTAGTTGCAGACACTAAAAGACAAGGATCGGTTGTTTTAGCAGCTACACCTAAATTAAAAGAAATTGGTATCAAAACAGGGTCAAGACTATTCGAGATTCCGCATCGTAATGATATTTATATTATCAATCCTAGCATGAGAAAATATTTAGAAGTTTCAATAGCAATTTCTAAAATTGCGCTTAAATATGTACCGGGAGAAGATTTACATCAATACAGTATAGATGAATTCTTTTTAGATGTGACTGATAGCTATCATCGATTTAACTCTACTGTACAATCATTTGCAGAAAGATTACAAAAGGAAATAGAAGATAAAACAGGGATATATTGCACTATTGGTATAGGATCAAACATGTTATTAAGTAAGGTCGCAATGGATATTGAAGCAAAACATACATCCAACGGTATTACAGAATGGAGATATCATGATGTCCCACAAAAAATGTGGAAAATTACGCCATTACGTGATTTTTGGGGCATTAACAAGAAAACAGAAGCAAAGCTCAATAAGAAAGGGATTGTAACTGTTGGAGATTTAGCTCAATATCCATACAGATTTCTTAAAAGAGATTTTGGTGTATTAGGGATAGATATGCATTTACATGCTAATGGTATTGATCAAAGTAAATTGAGAGAAAAATATAATGTTACTAATCCATCCATATGTAAAAGCCAAATACTGATGAGAGATTATCGGTTTGAGGAATCGAAAATTGTAATGCAAGAATTGATAGAAGACGTTGCTAGTAGAATAAGAGCACGTAAACAATTGGCAAGAACAATTCACTTTTCATTTGGTTATACAGAAGGCGGTGGTGTTCATAAGCAATATACACTAACAGATGCGACAAACTTAGAACGCGACATCTATAAAGTAGTTAATTATTATGCGAATCAATTGTGTGATAAGAATGCACTGTATCGAACATTGAGCGTATCATTGACACAACTTATTAATGAGGAAGACCGCCAGCTTAACTTATTTATAGACGAATATGAAAGAAGAAGAGATGAAAAGCTAGCTAAAACCATTGATTACTTACAAAACAAATATGGTAAGGGAATCGTATCTAAAGCGATATCTTACACTGATGCTGGAACAAAGCATGGTCGCTTGGGCTTAATGGCAGGGCATAAAATGTAAAATATATCCTCCTATCAATGAAATGCGCATTTAAAAGAAATCGAGCGCACTTCATTGTATTAGGAGGACATTATTATAGAATGTATGTTTCAAAATCACTGAGCGCCTTAATGCCTCGTTCACGATCTTCAGGAGTTTTAAAGCTAATTTGCAAAGCACCTAAAATATCTTCACGAATTTCAAGGATTTTTAAGTTACTTATAGAAATATTATGTAAACTCAAAATGGAAGTTACTTTGCTAATCATACCTGATTTATCTGGAATATCTACATAGAGATCATACGCAATACTCAGTGCACCTTGTTGTTTAACGGGAAGTTGATCCCTAAACTTTTTAGCACCTGAAAAGAAAC
Source organism: Staphylococcus sp. SUC_1.2 (assembly GCF_026222585.1). NCBI lineage: Bacteria > Bacillati > Bacillota > Bacilli > Caryophanales > Staphylococcaceae > Staphylococcus > Staphylococcus sp. SUC_1.2. The sequence goes on from NZ_JANJPM010000013.1 coordinate 50,551, forward strand.
TATGGACTTCATTAGTATCATTTAAACGAATATGGGATGAAATTGAATCTAATTGTTGTTGCAACATTTCTAATAGGTGTAATATATTTTCTTGATTGCTAAACGTAATATCTCTCCACATATCTGCGTTACTACTAGCTATACGTGTGACATCTCTAAAGCCACCAGCTGCTAATTGTGTTACTAGAGTATGATTCTTTGAGTTTGTTTCACTCAAATGAACTAAGCTTGAAGCGATGATATGGGGAATATGACTCACAACTCCAGTAACATAATCGTGCTCTTGTGCTGATGTTGTTATAAATTTTGCAGATGTAGTTGATAACAATGTTTGTAACTTTTTAGCCGATTCAGCATTACGTGCATCATCATAAACGAGAATGTAATAAGCATTTTCGAATAAATGTTTTTTTGAATTTAGAACGCCAGATTTATGACTTCCAGCCATAGGATGGCCACCTACAAGATGAATGTCGTTGTTTAAGAGAAACTTTTCATAGCTTTGAATATTAGATTTAGTGCTACCAGTATCAGTTACAATTAAATGAGATTGTGTTTGATAATTAGGTAATTCTTTTAAGTATAATTCAGTTTGTTGTACTGGAGTAGCGTAAATGATAATATCTGCATTTTTTACGCCTTCACTATAGTCCTCAATTTTTTTATCAATTATTCCTATTGATAATGCTTTTTCAAGTTGATCTTTATCAGCGTCGAATGCTGATATTGTAAGATTAGGTTGATAATATTTTAAATTGCTAGCTAAACTGCCACCAATCAAACCGAGTCCTATAAATAAAATATTTTTCATGATGAATCACCTTATTTCAAAATTTTCAGAATATGTACATTGTAAGGTAGAGTGTGCAGATAAACAATAGCAAAATGAATGAATTAATAGTGATAGTTCTAAAAATACGATAAAATGTTATCAATAATTATTTTAAAAAAGGGGAGATAATGATGACGCAAAAAGTATTGAAAACAATAAAAGAACTTACAGAAATAAATAGCCCATCTGGTAATGCTACGGAAGCAATTAATTATGTTAAGAACAAAGTTGAAGCGTTAGGTTATGATACTAAGACAACAAATAAAGGTGCCTTAATTATCGAAGTTCAAGGTGAAAATGATGAACAACAAAGATGCATTACTGCCCATGTAGATACACTAGGCGCGATGGTCAAAGAAATTAAAGAAGATGGTCGATTATCTATTAGTTTAATAGGTGGATTTACATATAACGCGATTGAAGGGGAGTATTGTGAAATACAAACTGATTCAGGACAAGTATATACAGGAACGATTTGTTTGCATGAAACAAGTGTCCATGTTTACAGAAATAATCATGAAATACCTAGAGATGGCGAACATATGGAAATTCGTATCGATGAAAAAACAACGTCTGATCAAGAGACAAGAGATTTAGGGATTGAAGTGGGAGATTTTGTAAGTTTTGATCCCAGAACTGAAATTACATCATCAGGATTTATTAAATCAAGACACTTAGATGATAAAGCAAGTGTAGCAATGATACTAGAACTGCTTGAAAAACTTAAACAAGAAGAAACGCAATTGCCACATACGACTCAGTTTTATATTTCTAATAACGAAGAAATAGGATATGGTGCAAATGCATCAATATCGGATAAGATAGTAGAGTTTATTGCATTTGATATGGGAGCGCTAGGCGATGGTCAAACCTCAGATGAATATACTGTATCGATTTGTGCTAAAGATGGATCAGGTCCTTATCATAAAGAATTAAAATCTCATTTAATAAATTTATGTAAAATCAATGACATACCTTATAAAGTTGATATTTATCCTTATTATAGCTCTGATGCATCAGCAGCACTAAAAGCAGGTGCAGACATTCGTCATGGTTTATTTGGTGCTGGTATAGAGTCATCTCACGCGCTTGAAAGAACTCATATTGAGTCTATTGATGCAACTCAAAATCTTTTATACGCATATTGTTTATCTCCAATAAATTTATAATTGATCGTTGACAAATAAAATAGAGTTTTGTATTATACTGAAATATAAGAAATATCAAACAATTCTATGAATGAAGTAGATAATATGATTTGTAGCAAATAGAAAGCCAATGGGTGATGTAAATTGGCACTACATATTAATCGAATTGGGTCTAGAATTTTAAACTTTAATAAAGTAAGAGTGAACAAAGTATTGTTAACTAAGGTGGCACCACGGTAACGCGTCCTTATAGAGTAAAGCGCGTATGCTGTGGTGTTTTTATGTACAATTAAATAGGCATAAATGAAGTAGTGGTGAGTAAGGTAGTGACAGAAAGTTGATGGTAGATGCAAATCAACACCCCTTATCATGAATTTGGGTTTATGTTGAAAGACAAATCAATAAGAATGAGTGAATGCTTAATATTTTGATTATTCGGAATATTTCGTTAATTAAGGTGGTACCGCGCGTCAGCGTCCTTTACATAAGGAGGCTGACGTTTTTTAGTGAAAGGGATGAGAAAATGGAATTTTATTACGAAGTATTGAAAGCTCACATAACGCCTGAAGCTTTAGGACAGCTAAATGAACATAAAATTATATTTGAAAGCGCAAGTCAACAAAAATTAAAAGGCAGATACTCTATCGTAGCATTCGATTATTATGGCACCGTCAAATTAAATGATAATGAATTAATTATTAAGACTTTGAAAGAAGATAAAGTTATAACTACTGAGCCATATAATTATTTAAAAACATTCATCAATCAATTTGATTGTGTCATAAATGATGAAAAATTAAAGCAACTGCCATTTATTTCTGGCTTTATGGGAACGTGTAGTTTTGATTTAGTGCGACATGAATTTCCAATTTTAAAACGAGTAGCTATTAAGAGTATGAAAACAATATCAGATGTGTCTTTCTACATGATAGAGGATGTATTTGTATTTGATCATTACAAGGATGAATTATACGTGATTGCTTCTAATCAATTTTCAAAAGCAAGTAATGCAGAATTAAAATTAAGAGTGAAGCATAGAATTCAAGCATTGTCTCAAATTAAAGTTTACCAAGAGAATAATAAAATGGTGCCTAAGAGATCAGAGATAAAAGCAAATATTTCTGATAAACAATTTATCGATATTGTTACTCAAATGAAACAACGGATTACTGAAGGAGATATGTTTCAAGTAGTACCCTCTAGAATATATAGCTACCAACATCATTTCGGAGAAAATAAAAACCAATTGAGTTATCAGCTTTATCAAAATTTAAAACGTAAGAACCCTAGTCCATATATGTATTACATGAACATGGAAAATGAGATTGTAGTTGGAAGTTCACCAGAAAGCTTTGTAGCAGTTCATAACGGCGAAGTAACAACTAATCCAATTGCAGGAACGATTAGACGTGGCACTACCCCAGAGATAGATGAATGCAATGCACACCAATTAATTACAGACGAGAAAGAAATAAGCGAACATAGTATGCTTGTGGATTTAGGTAGAAATGATATTCATAGAGTAAGTATTACGGGGACATCTGAAATATCAAAACTGATGGTGATTGAAAAATATGAACATGTCATGCATATCGTTAGTGAAGTAAAAGGAAAAATTAAAAAAGATATATCTCCAATGACGACCATAGCAAGTCTTTTACCAACTGGGACAGTATCGGGAGCACCTAAACTAAGAGCTATTCAACGCATATATGAATCCTATCCATATAAAAGAGGCGTCTATAGCGGTGGCGTTGGTTATATCAATTATAATCAAAATTTAGATTTTGCATTGGCAATACGAACCATGTTGATTGATGACGACACTGTTAATGTCGAGGCAGGCTGTGGTGTTGTGTACGATTCTATACCTGAAAAGGAACTCGAAGAAACACGACTTAAAGCAAAAAGCTTATTGGAGGTAACACCATGATATTAATTATAGATAATTACGATTCGTTTACGTATAACTTGGTTGATATAGTTAGTCAAATTGATGAAGTGATTATTAAATATCCAGATGATAAAGATGTATTCAACTATTTAGAGAAAATTGATGGGGTAATCATTTCACCAGGTCCTGGTCATCCTTTAGATGACGATGAATTGGTAAAAATTATCGATAAATATCATACTTTACCAATTTTAGGTATTTGTTTAGGTGCTCAAGCATTAACGTGTTATTACGGTGGCAAAGTTATTCAAGGAGAGAAAGTCATGCATGGAAAGGTAGATACACTTGAAGTTAAAAACGAGTCAGAACTCTATTTGACGATACCGCACCGATTCAGAATTATGAGATATCATTCACTTGTAAGTGAGATGAAGTCTTTTCCTAAGAATTTAATCATTACGGGAAGTACATCAGATTCAATACAATCCTTCGAGGACAAACAACATCTTCATTTCGGTATACAGTATCATCCAGAATCATTTGCTACTGAGTTTGGTTCACAAATTATTGAAAACTTCATTCGTATTGTAAAAGAAAGGGTGAATTTTAATGAGATTATTAAAACAATTGGATAATAACATAACTTTAACGCAATCAGAGACAACACAATTCATAACCTATCTAACAAACCCTGAAATTAATGTGGAAGACAAAGTCGACTTATTAACGCAATTTACGAAAAAGGAAATTAAACAACAAGAATTAACCTATGTCGTCAATAGCTTAATTCAAACCATGTATCCTAATCAACCAACATATGAAGGAAGTATATGTGTATGCGGTACAGGAGGGGATAAGTCAAACAGTTTCAATATTTCTACAACAGTATCGTTTATAGTAGCAAGCGCAGGTATTCCAGTCATTAAACACGGAAATAGAAGTATAACATCCCATTCAGGAAGTACTGATTTGTTAAATGAATTGGGAATAAAGACGACAAAAGTTTCAGAAGTCCCATTACAAATTGAAGAACAGGGATTGGCATTTATTAGCGCAATGGAGTCTTATCCAATAATGAAATATATTCAACCTGTTAGAAAAATGATTTCTACACCGACCATCTTTAATATAGTTGGGCCACTTATCAATCCATTTAAATTGACCTATCAAGTGTTAGGAGTGTATGACCCAAGTCGATTGTACATGATAGCACAAACATTGAAAGATTTAGGACGACGGAGGGCAATAGTGTTACATGGAGCAAATGGTATGGATGAAGCTACACTTTCAGGAAACAATGAAGTTTATGAATTAAATGAAAATGGAGACATAACGCATTATTTTATAAATGCTAAAGATTATGGTTTAAAGGTTGCAAGTAATCAAGATTTACAGGGTGGGAGTCCGAAAGAAAACAAAATGATTACATTAGATATTTTAAGTGGAGATGATAAAACTTGTAGAAGAGATGTTGTTGTATTAAATGCTGCACTTGCGTTATACGTTTCTGAAAAGGTAGATACGATAGCATCTGGAATAAGTTTAGCTACGATCTTAATTGATAGTGGTCGAGCGATGGTACAATTTATGAAAATGAGAGGTGATATCTGTGACGATATTAAGTGAAATAGTGGATTATAAAGAGCAATTATTAAAAGACGGCTATTATCATGATAAATTACAAAATTTGAAAGGGGTAAAACATAAAAATAAATCGCGATTAACGGATGCTTTAATTAAAAATGACAATTTAACATTAATTGCTGAAATTAAATCAAAGAGTCCATCTGTAAAAGCTTTTCAACAAACAAATATAATTAAACAAGTGAGTGATTATGAACGTTATGGAGCAAATGCTATCTCCGTATTAACAGACGAACGATATTTCGGTGGTAGCTTTGAAAGATTACAGCAAATATCAGAAACAACACAATTACCTGTTTTATGTAAAGATTTCATCATTGATCCGCTTCAAATTGATGTTGCACAAAAAGCAGGTGCTTCAATTATTTTACTCATTGTAAATATTCTTACCGACGAAAAGTTACGACAACTCTATCAATATGCAAGTTCTAAGGGACTAGAAGTGTTAGTAGAGGTACATGATGGTATTGAGTTACAACGTGCCTATCAGTTAAATCCACAAATCATTGGGGTAAACAATCGTGATTTAAAATCATTCAACACCGATGTTAAACATACTAATCAAATACTTAAGTGTAAGAAAGAGAACTATTTATATATTTCTGAAAGTGGAATTCATTCACAACAAGAGGTTAAGCAAATAGTAAAAAGCGGGATCGATGGTTTATTAGTTGGTGGAGCCTTAATGAATTGTAATGAGTTAGAACATTTTATACCCTCACTTAAATTAAAAAAGGTGAAACAATGATTTTAAAATTTTGCGGTATCAAAACTAAAGTAGAAGCATTAAGCATTCGACCACTCAATATAAACATGGTGGGATTTATACACTATCCCAAAAGTAAACGACATTTGGACATTGAACAAATAAATAAACTATCTAGATTGTTGCCAGACGAAATAGATAGAGTAGTCGTATTAGTTAATCCAACATTGCAATTAATAAAGAAAATTATTAATGCTACTAATATTAATGCTATCCAACTCCATGGTGATGAGACAATAGATTTTATCAAACAACTTCGTTTAAATTTTAAGAATATTAAGATAATTAAAGCTTTACCAGCTACTCAAAATATAATAAATGATATCAATCAATTCAAAGAGCATATTGACTTATTTATTATAGATACGCCATCAGAGCAATATGGTGGGACTGGACAATCTTTTGATTGGACATTGCTTAAGGGCTTAGATCAATCTATACCGTTTTTAATTGCTGGAGGTATTGACGTTGATAAGATAAAACAAATTGAAACATTGAAGTTGAATCACTTAGGTTATGACATTTCAAGCAGTATTGAAACGGATGGTATGAAAGACAAAAATAAAATGTTAACTGTGATACAACAAGTGAAGGGAGAATTATAATATGTATAATATACAAACTGAAGCAGATGAATTAGGTTTTTTCGGAGAATATGGTGGGCAATATGTTCCAGAGACATTAATGCCAGCAATTATAGAATTAAAACAAGCGTATAACAAGGCTAAACAAGATCAATCGTTTCAAGATGAATTAACTTATTATTTGAAAGAATATGTAGGGAGAGAAACCTCATTGACTTATGCAAAATCATATAGTGAAGCGTTGGGTGGAGCTCAAATATATTTAAAACGTGAGGATTTGAACCATACCGGCGCACATAAAATTAATAATGCGATAGGGCAAGCTTTATTGGCAAAACGTATGGGCAAAAATAAATTAGTTGCTGAAACGGGCGCAGGTCAGCATGGTGTTGCTAGTGCCACAGTAGCTGCATTATTTGATATGGAATTAATCGTATTTATGGGAAGAGAAGATATCAAACGTCAACAGCTTAATGTATTTCGCATGGAATTATTAGGAGCTAAAGTTGAAGCAGTGGATGAAGGTCAAGGAACACTTTCTGATGCGGTAAACAAGGCATTACAGTATTGGGTTAGTCATGTTGAAGATACTCACTATTTACTAGGTTCAGCATTAGGACCTGATCCTTTTCCAACGATGGTCAGAGATTTTCAAAGTGTTATAGGTCAAGAAATTAAAGAACAATTACTTCAAAAAACTGGTCGATTACCAGATGCAGTTGTTGCATGTATAGGTGGAGGGTCTAATGCAATAGGGACCTTTTATCCATTTATTAAAGATAAGGTCAAATTATATGGTGTAGAGGCTGCAGGACAAGGGATTGATACTGTTAAGCACGCACTTGCAATTGGAAAAGGACGTCCAGGCGTACTTCATGGTTCAAAAATGTACTTAATTCAAGATGAAAATGGACAAGTAGAATTAGCACACTCTATATCTGCAGGTTTAGATTATCCAGGTATAGGTCCTGAACATTCATATTATCACGATATTGGACGTGTGCAATATAAACATGCCACTGATACAGAAGCAATGGAGGCGCTCATCCGCTTCAGCAAAATGGAAGGAATCATACCTGCCATTGAAAGTGCACATGCACTTAGTTATGTTGAAAAGTTAGCACCTAAAATGAATAAAGATGAAATTTTAGTAGTTACTATTTCAGGTCGCGGTGACAAGGATATGGAAACAATTAGACACTATATGCAAACAAGAGGTGAGTCACATGACTAAATTATTTATTCCATACATTATGGGGAATAAGTCATTTATTAAAAATATGAAAATCTTAGATGAGAATGGTGCTGATATAATAGAAATTGGTGTACCATTCTCTGACCCAGTAGCTGATGGTCCCATAATAATGGAAGCAGGCAACCGAGCTATCAAGCAAGGCGTGACAATTAATTACATTTTTAATGAATTATCCAATAATAAAGATGAAATTAATTGCAAATATGTACTAATGACGTATTACAATATCATTGTTTCTTATGGAGAAGAAGCTTTCTTTAAAGAATGTGAAAAAGTAGGTGTTTACGGCGTGATTATTCCGGATTTGCCTTACGAATTAACTCAAAAATTAAAGCATAAAATATCCAAATTTGATGTTAAAGTGATATCTCTCATATCAATGACTGCAAATGATGACCGTATAAAAGAAATCGTTAAGCATGCTGAAGGGTTTATATACACTGTAACTATGAATGCAACAACAGGCAAAAATGGAACGTTTCATCCTCAATTAAAAGATAAATTAAAACATCTAAAAGCACATACGGATATTCCTGTAGTTGCAGGTTTTGGCATCAGAACTAAAGAACATATTAAGGATTTAGCTACTGTTGCTGACGGCGTAGTCATTGGTAGTGAAATTGTAAAACGCTTTTGTCAAGATAATAACGAGGATACGATTCACTATTTGAAACAAGTAAGAGAAACGCTAGATACGCTTTAGTTTAAAGGTGTCCCTTGATGGAAATATAATTTCCAATCATCATCATACCAAAGCCATAACAAGCTTCTTCGGCTATTTCTATTTGTGGTGTAGTTAATCAGTGTATAAACACTTAACCGACAATTATCAGATAATGATTTATATTCAAAATCGATGATTTCATAATCAAAAGTGTTCAATTCAATAAAATATAAATCATTTTTAGTAATTATATTTCCAGAATGACCAATTTCCTTGAAATCTGAATGTAAGTAGTCTAAATATGTCTTATCTAAACGATGTTTTGAATTTAAATGGACTTGTTCATAATTAAACATTCATTAACCTCCTAATTAAAACAGTACTAATTATTATTCATTATTAAGCTTATATAAGAATTCTTTTAGAGATTAAGACAATGGCAGATGTCTTAATCTCTTTTATTTATATAAAACTTGTATTTTAATAGCTCACTCAATTAGAATTACATCATATATTTTACAAAATATTTCAATCTAATAAATGGTTTGTATTTTAGTTTTGTTAATTTCTATTGTATACTTAATAAAACTGGATATATAAATTTTTGGTTGAAGATAAAGATATTATTGAAAATTATAATTTAAATTTTGAACTAAAAGTAGATAAAGATTCTTTGAAGTAGGAGCAATAAATAATGAAGTTTACAAATTTAACAGCTACAGAGTTTGGCAATTATACAGATAAGATGCCATATAGTCATTTCACACAAATGACTGAAAACTATGAGATGAAAGTTGCAAATAAAACAGAAACTCACTTAGTTGGTATAAAAAATAAAGATAATGAGGTTATTGCAGCCTGCATGTTGACAGCAGTACCAGTCATGAAATTTTTTAAGTACTTTTATTCTAACCGAGGACCTGTAATTGATTATGATAATAGAGAGCTTGTTCACTTTTTCTTTAATGAGTTAACAAAGTATTTAAAACAGCATAATTGTCTATATGTTCGAGTTGACCCTTATTTACCATATCAATATTTAAATCATGATGGTGAAATTACAGGTAATGCTGGTAATGATTGGTTCTTTGATAAGATGAAGCATCTCGGATTTGAACATGAAGGCTTTACTAAAGGTTTTGATCCGATTAAACAAATCCGATATCATTCTGTTTTAGATTTAAAAAATAAAACATCTAAAGATATATTAAATGGAATGGATAGTCTACGTAAACGTAATACTAAAAAAGTTCAAAAAAATGGTGTGAAAGTTAAGTTCTTATCAGAAGAAGAACTTCCAATCTTCCGTTCATTTATGGAAGATACAACCGAAACGAAAGAATTCCAAGATAGAGATGATAGTTTCTATTATAATCGCTATAGACATTTCAAAGATCGCGTGCTTGTACCACTAGCTTATATTAAGTTTGATGAGTACATCGAAGAATTACAAAATGAACGTGAAACTTTAAATAAAGATGTTAATAAAGCTTTAAAAGATATTGAAAAACGACCAGACAATAAAAAGGCATTTAATAAAAAAGAAAATCTTGAAAAACAATTAGATGCCAATCAACAAAAATTAGACGAGGCTAAAAAATTACAAGCCGAACATGGTAATGAATTACCAATTTCAGCAGGTTTCTTCTTTATTAATCCATTTGAAGTTGTTTATTATGCAGGTGGAACTTCTAATAAATATAGACATTTTGCAGGCAGTTATGCTATTCAATGGACAATGATTAACTATGCAATTGATCATGGTATTGATAGATACAATTTCTATGGTATTAGCGGTAATTTTAGTGAAGACGCTGAAGATGTTGGAGTCATTAAATTTAAAAAAGGTTTCAATGCAGACGTAATTGAGTATGTTGGAGACTTTGTGAAACCTATTAACAAACCTTTGTATTCAGTGTATAAGACACTCAAAAAGATTAAAAAAAGATTTAATTAAGAGGGGAATAGACGAATATGAAATTTACAGAGTTAACAGTTAAAGAATTCGAAAACTTTGTACAAAACCCATCATTAGAAAGCCATTACTTCCAAATGAAAGAGAATATTCAAACACGTGAAAATGATGGCTTTGAAGTAGTGTTACTAGGTGTAAAAGATGAAAGCAATAAAGTATTAGCTGCTAGTCTTTTCTCTAAAATACCGACCATGGGAAGTTATGTATATTACTCAAATCGAGGCCCAGTAATGGACTATTCTGATTTAGGCTTAGTTGATTTTTACTTACGCGAATTAGAAAAGTATTTACATCAACACCAATGTTTATACGTTAAAATTGATCCATACTGGATTTATCAAATTTATGATAAAGATATTAATCCACTTGAAGATAGAGAGAAAAATGATGCTATAGTTAATTTGTTTAAATCACATGGATATGAACACCATGGATTTACTACTGAATATGACACATCAAGTCAAGCAAGATGGATGGGTGTTAGCTATCTAAAAGGGGAAACACCTGCTTCATTAAGAAAACAATTTGATAGCCAACGTAAAAGAAATATTAATAAAGCGATAAACTATGGGGTGAAAGTAAGATTCCTTGGTAGAGATGAGTTTCATATATTCTTAGACTTATACCGTGAAACAGAAGCAAGAACAGGTTTCGTATCAAAAACAGACGAATATTTCTATAACTTCTTTGATACTTATGGAGATAAAGTGCTTGTTCCACTTGCGTACATTGATTTAGATGAATACATAAAATCATTGCAAGACGCTTTAAATGATAAAGAAAACCGTCGTGATCAAATGATGGCAAAAGAAAACAAAAATGATAAACAACTTAGAAAAATTGCAGAATTAGATAAGCAAATTGAACACGATAAAAAAGAACTCTTACAAGCAAGCGAATTACGTCAGACAGATGGCCAAATCTTGAATTTGGCATCAGGAATTTTCTTTGCAAATTCATATGAAGTGAATTACTTCTCTGGAGGTTCATCTGAAAAATATAATAATTATATGGGACCATATATGATGCATTGGCATATGATGAACTATTGCTTCGAACACGGATATGATCGATATAATTTTTATGGTTTATCTGGTGATTTTACAGAGAACAGTGAAGATTATGGTGTTTATCGCTTTAAAAGAGGATTTAATGTTTACATTGAAGAGCTAATCGGGGACTTCTATAAACCTATAAATAAGGTTAAATATTGGTTGTTTAATACACTTAATACAATTCGCAAAAAAGTAAAAAAATAAATTGATGTTATTAAAGGCTGTGACATGGTGGATGTCGCAGCCTTTATTTATCGTAACTAGTGATAGAGACAAGTTACAATACAGTGTAGGTAAATTCTAAGTTGATTTTCATGTTGCCCCCTACAATTTAATATTACCACACGTCTAATTTTTAGCAATGATATTACAAAACAAATTTATTTTGCTAAATTTAAAATATTTGCATTATTATTCTTTAGCAAATTTAGTTAAAACTAACAATTTACATAAATAGATACCAAGATTAATACGAAAGAGTTACGATTTAATAAAATGTAATAATCAATTCTAATATCTAAAATTGAGATTATTACATTTACTTAAGTCTATAATATAAGACTTCTTGATTCCTCGTTTTATGTACATGATATTAATAATTGCTACAGTACTTAATTAGTTAGTAGTTAGCTTTGAGAAAGATTATATATATTATCATAGGATTAATATCTCTAAACGTATAGACAAATATATAACCACGAGTATTTATGGGTTTTAAATTAAGAAACTAAGGATGAACAATTTATTTAATCTAAATATTGTATGATAACAATCAATCATACGTAACAATAATAAAACATGTTCAGAAATCGTCCTGACAGCGTATTAATTTAAAGGTTTTATTGAAGATAATTATTTGTGTTTCATTTTAGTTTACATAATATATATTATAGGAAGTTATATATTGAACTCCAGGGGACCTATTCTCCTATGATTCAATCCACTTTCAGTTAGTAACATTTATGATTCCTTTCTTTATTAATATGTACGCACACTAATATAAATTAATCATACATACTATTATACATGTTAAACTAAATGCATACTTATATACAAAGGAGTTACATATGAATATCATATTAGATATTGACGATACGATATGTTTTGATGGACAACAAATTAATCAAGATATTATCGACCGTTTGATTAGTTTACATAATATAGGTCATAGAATTATTTTTGCTTCAGCAAGACCGATACGAGACTTATTGCCTGTTTTACCTTCACAATTTCATAGATTTACGCTAATCGGTGGTAATGGTTCAATCGTTTCTGATAATAATGAGATACAGACACTTGCAACTATTCAACCTGAATCATTCAATGTTATAAAACATGTCATTAATCAATATGACTTGAATTACATTGTTGATGATAAATGGAATTATGCAGCACGTGTTGATGCTACAAATACAATTTATCAACGCCTAGATCCTCATCGATTAGCACAAAAATTAACCATTAATGACATTACTTCACCTATTAAGACGATTTTATTGAACATAGATGAAAAAGACTTTGACGAAGTTGTAACATATCTAGCTACCAATGCACCTAGTCTTTCACTAATTAATCATTCAAATGAACTTAATATTGATATTACAGCTAAATATATTAATAAATTTACTGCTATTGAGCATATACTCGGTAAATATCCTACATATGTTGCATTCGGTAACGATCATAATGATATTGAAATGTTACAACATGCTAAAGTTGGTTATTTTGTAAATAATGAATCAATGGATGTTTCTATTTTAAAAAATAATAAAAATATCCGTTGTATTAATGCGAATACGGAAGCGCTATGTTTATCTTTAGATGAATTAAGCAAAGATTACTAAAATAGCTACATTTATAAGGAAATATAAATAACTTCTTATTGAAAATGATTATCAATTGCAAGTATAATGATTTTATAGGAGGTTAATTATGAAAAATTCATTTAAATTTATAGCTATACTTTTCACTATAATCGTATTATTATCTGCGTGCGGTAAGAATTCAACTTCTGAATCGTCGTCATCTTCAAAGGATACGATTACAGTTGAGAATACATACGAGTTTAAAGATAAGAATAATACACATACTAAAGGAGAAATGAAAACTGAGAAAGTTAAGGTTCCAGTTAATCCAGATAGAGTGGCTGTATTAGATTATGGTGCATTAGATATTATGAAACAGATGGGATTGGAAGATAAAATTGTGGCAATTGCGAAAGGTAAAGGTGCTGCTTTCTTACCCTCTTCCCTTTCAGAATTTAAAAATGATAAATATACTAATTTAGGTAACCCTGGACAACCTAATTATGATAATTTAGCTAAAGCAAAACCGGAAGTTATCTTCACATCATTTAGACAAGCTCATACTAAAACGCTAGATGAAATAAAAAAAGCTGCCCCTAACGCTAAAATATTATTTGTAAGTCCTAATAATGATCATTATATTGATTCTATTAAAGATAATACGACCTTGTTTGGGAAAATATTCAAACAACAAAACAAGGCTAAAATGCTAAATGAGAAACTCAATAAAAAAGTTGCTGAAACTAAAAAAGTTATTAATAACGATACGGTCTTGTTTTTAAATGTGGATGATAAAGGTGTTAAAGCATTTGGACCTACTGGTCGTTTCGGTGGATTCTTAAATAGAGATTTAGGAATAAAACATGCTGACACTGCCATGAAAGCCAATTCTGCTGGTAATTCTATTACTTATGAGTATTTAAACAAAGTAAACCCAGATAAACTATTTGTAATTGATCGTACTCAAAAAGGAAATGATAAGTCGTTACCTTCTGCATTAAATAACGACGTTATAAAAAATTTAAAAGCTATTAAGAACGATCAAGTTTATCAATTTGAATCTAACGCATGGTATTTTTCTGAGGGTGGAATTGAAACTACCATTGAACAATTAGACAAAATTGAAAAAGCTTTTAAAAAATAATTAGCACTAGATTTCAATCCCCCTCTCTTTAGAATAGTAAATAAAAGGCGTTTGAAACATATATGCAAAAAAGCATGTTAAAATGTTTCAAACGCCTTTATTTATTATCTTCTAAGACGACGTATTGTTTCGTCATCATCTTCATATTTACGAATTTCTTTTTCTAGTTGTTTCTTTTTACGTTCGCGACGCCAATTTCTAGTGAAATACCATAATAAAAAGCTGATAATTAAACTGATAATGGCTAGAAAAGCAGCATATCCTAGTAATGGTTGAAATGAGATGTCATAAAAATTAGGAATAAAAAATGCTAAGACAGCTAACGCAACAAATGTAATTACTGCGGATACAAACCATTTCTTAAGTACTAAAGCACAGAAGACAGTTAAAATTATCATTGCAACTATTGTAATCCATAAATAGTTCGGCATATCAAAAATAGTCATGTATATCTCCTATCATAATAAAAATCTTTCTTTTAAATACTATACAATAATATGTAATTAAATTATACCCCTTTGCCTATAAGCATAACTCGGCCTTGAGGCTTAATAATGAGTTTGAAAATGATATTGTGTATAATGATTGTGAAATGATTTTTAAGGGAGTGGAATTTATGACGTCAGGTTTACCATTTAGAAAAGATGTTCCAGAACTAGAAAAATGGAATTTAAATGATTTGTTTAATAGTGATGAACAATTTTATGACACTTTAGATAATGTACTAAATCAATCGAAGTCATTTAATCAACAATATAAAGGGAAAATTTCAGATGCTAAGATGATAAAAAAAGTATTATCAGAATTTGAAAATATTCTTATTCAACTCGATCGTCTTGGTAATTATGCGGAACTAAGACTAAGCGTTGATACTGCTAATACTGATGCACAAACATTAAGCGCAAAGTTATCGACAAATTATGGTAAGATTTCAAGTCAGTTATCCTTTGTAGAATCTGAAATATTAATGTTACCTGAAGAGGTTATTAAACAAGCAATAGAAGAATCTGATGTGCCTCACTACTTAGAGAAATTAATTGAAAGTAAGCCATATCAATTGTCACCTGAAGTGGAACAAGTAATGGCGAGTTTATCGCCTACTTTTCAAAGTGCTTATGAATTATATGGCACAACGAAAATGCTTGATATTGCCTTCGAATCATTTGAACATAACAATGTGACATACCCTATGGATTACGCAACATTTGAAAATGAATACGAGGATAATGCTAATCCAGAATTTAGACAAAAAAGTTTTAAAAGCTTTAGTGATGCTCTGAAAAAATATCAACATACTACTGCTGCAACTTACAATCAACATGTGCAACAAGAAAAAATTGAGGCTGATTTAAGAGGATATGATTCTGTCATAGACTATTTATTACATGATCAAGAAGTTACACGAGAAATGTATGACAGACAAATCGACGTAATTATGAGTGATTTAGCACCTGTAATGCAAAAATATGCTAAATTATTACAACGTATACACGGTTTAGATAAAATGCGCTTTGAGGATTTAAAGGTTTCTGTTGATCCAAGCTATGAACCTGAAATATCAATCGAAGATTCTAAACAATATATTCATGGTGCTTTAAATGTACTGGGTGAAGATTATATACAAATGGTTGAGCAAGCATATAGTGATCGTTGGATAGATTTTGCACAAAATAAAGGAAAAGACACAGGTGCTTACTGTGCTAGCCCTTATTATACACATTCATATGTATTTATTTCATGGACTGGAAAGATGACTGAAACGTTTGTACTAGCACACGAATTGGGACATGCAGGTCATTTTACATTGGCACAACAACATCAAAATTTATTAGATTCTGAAGCTTCAATGTACTTTGTTGAAGCACCATCTACAATGAATGAAATGTTAATGGCAAATTATCTATTCAGTAACAGTGAAGATCCTAAATTTAAACGTTGGGTAATTGGATCTATTTTATCACGCACATATTATCATAATATGGTAACTCACTTGCTAGAAGCTGCTTACCAACGTGAAGTATATCGCAAAGTTGATAATGGTGAGTCACTTACAGCACCCGTGCTTAATAACATTATGAGAGACGTTTATGAACAATTCTTTGGCGATGCTGTTGAATTAACAGATGGAACTGAATTAACATGGATGCGTCAACCACATTATTATATGGGATTATACTCTTACACTTACTCTGCTGGATTAACAATTGGTACAGTTGTTTCACAAAAAATTAAACAAGAAGGACAACCAGCTGTAGATGCATGGCTTGAAACTTTAAAAGCAGGTGGAAGTCAATCTCCTATTGAATTAGCAAAAATTGCAGGTGTTGATATCACTACAGATGCACCACTTAAAGCTACTATTAAATATATCTCTGATTTAGTTAATGAAGCGGAACAATTAACAAATGAAATTGAGCAACAAGACTAATTAAACTATGTATATATTTTGATTTATAGTAAAACCCTGATAATAACTGATTTAATC